>WFWG01000036.1 GCA_015491235.1 Ardenticatenaceae bacterium | reverse complement strand
CGCTCCCCGCTGGCGGTGTTCAGTCTCTTGCGCATTTTGTACATTTGCCTATGCTAGAAGAGTTGGAGAAACACGCCAACGCCACCCTTCAGTTTCCGAACCTGTTTCCGATTGGAGCGATTGCTCCACCACCCAAACTCTGGCAGAAACCCATGTGGTGGCTGGCTTGTGGACAAGAGGGGAGGATGCATCTTCTGCTCGCACGCTTCGCGCCCGAACAGGAACGAGGGGGAATGACATGTCCCACATCCGCCTTCTCATCGTTGACGACCACACCGTAGTGCGCACCGGGCTGCGGGGGATGTTGGCCGGTCAAGCCGACTTCGAGATCGTTGGGGAGGCTGCCGACGGAGCCGAGGCTGTAACCTTGACCGAGCGCCTGCGCCCTGACGTGGTTCTGATGGATTTGCGGATGCCGAACATGGACGGCGTGACGGCTATCCGCCACATCAAAGCCCGTCATCCCGAAGTTCAGATTCTCGTGCTCACCACTTACGACACAGACGCCGACATCCTACGAGCCATCGAAGCGGGCGCCACGGGCTACTTGCTGAAGGATACCGGACGAGAGGAGTTGGCTCGGGCCATTCGTGCGGCTGCGCGGGGCGAATCGGTATTGGCGCCTCCGGTGGCCGCCAAGCTCATGCAACAGATGCGCGCGCCAGGCGAAGAGCGGCTTTCTGCCCGTGAACTGGAAATCCTGCGCTTGGTCGCCCACGGCAAAAGCAACAAGGAAATCGCCCGACACCTTCACATCAGCCAGGCCACCGTCAAAACCCATTTGCTCCACATCTACCAGAAACTGGGCGTCTCCGACCGCACGGCTGCCGTCACCGAAGGCGTGCGACGGGGATACATCCGCCTGGAATGATCATGGGCGGAAACAGCACTTCAGTTGTTGGGTGCCCCTTCGGCAATCCAAGTGCGAATGAGGCTGATCTCCTCGGAGGAGAGAGGCGGCCCTCCAAGGGGCATAGCTGGCTGGCTCAGGCCGGCCACGCGCCGGTAAAGCTCGCTGGCCTCAGGGTCGCCGGGGATGACAACCGCGCCCCGGCTGCTGCCAGCCATGACGTGTTCGTACCTGTCCAACCACAGGCCGGCCGACCCGCCGTGGCAACTCACGCACCGCTGATCGAAAAGAGGCTGAATGTCCCGGCGGTAACTCACGGTAGCTGTTCCGCCTGGCGTGGCCGTGGGAACGGGCGTCACGGCTGGCGTTGGAGCGCTTTCCGACATCATGGGGCCCATTGGCGGGTGCATGGGACCCATAGGCCCCATCGGCCTCATCGGTCCCATAGGCATGGGACGTCTCGGCCCCGGCACAGGAACGCATCCCGAGAGCCAAAGAAGGCCGAGGACCGCCGTGAGCACACCGGCAAGAAGGGGACGTTTCACTGTCGGCGTCATTTAGCCTGCACCGGGTACTGGACGCCACGCGGCATACCACGGATGAGGGCACCGGTGTCCACGACGACCTGCAAGTCGTCAGCCCCATCAGGCAGCCGCAATGGGTTGCCAAATTTGTCGGTCTGGGCGACGACATTGCCCTGCCCGTCGAGCAGCATGATCACAAAGCGGTCGGCACTGCGCGGTGCCGGACCGGTAATGTACGTCCCGTTGAGTTGGTATTGAGTGCCGTGGCAAGGACAAATGAACTTGTGTTCGCTGGGTTGCCAGTTGTAGAGGCATCCCAGGTGAGTACATACGCGGTACAGGGCCAAAATTTCGTTGTCGGCCGTGCGCACCAACCAGAACTTGCCCTCGTTGAGGGGAATCGGGTCGCCGTCAGGAGGCGGAAAGGTGTCCCGCACAACTCCGAGCGTGAACTTGCCGCCGAACTCGCCCTCGCGGAAGCGAGGAAAGGCGAAAATGAGGCCAACGCCGCCAACTTCGGCCAGAAAGACGCCCAGGGAACCCAACCAGACGTAGTTGAGCAACTCCCGTCGCGTCAGCGGTCGCACTTGGGGTTTTTGGTCCTGTTGAACTTGCGTTGTGGTCATGGCTTTCCCTCCTTTCGTTCCCAGGCGGGCTTATTCACCCTAGGAACCTCGGAACTTCCACTTGGAACCGGAGCATGGCTATGTTCGGTCGAACAACGCACCCAAAGCGCACATCTGAACGCTTACTGGCCGCGCCGCCCCTTCGCTTCGTAGCAGGCGCCATCCTGTGCGGCCTGCTGGGTTGGCTCTTAGTCGCGTGTGGGGTGGGTGCTCCTTCCACACCCACCGCTGCGCCCTTTTCACCCATGGAACTGCCGCGCGCCACACCCCGCCCGGTTACCCCCATGCCCACCGTAACACCGGGGGGCAACACGACGGTCAGCTACACGCGCGACATCCAGCCCCTTCTCACCGCCAACTGTGTGCGCTGCCACGGGGGCATCGCTGGCCTCTGGTTAAGCGACTACGAACATATCATGCTAGGCAGCATCAACGGGCCGGTCGTAGTGCCCGGTGATCCGGATGCCAGCCCGCTCTACACGTATGTGGACATGGGACTCATGCCGCCGGACGCGCCGCCCCTCTCCCAGGACGACATAGAGCTCATCCGGCGATGGATTGAGGAAGGGGCTCCCAAGAACTGAGCCCCTTCCTGCTGGTTTAGTGGTGATGGTGCTGGTGTCCGGCCTCTCCGTGTCCGCCTTCCTTGAGATACTTCTCCGGGTCTTTCTCGAAGGCGGACTTGCAGCCGGGCGCGCAGAAGTAGTAGGTCTGGCCCTTGTACTCGTAGGTGGCTGCGGCTTTATCTTCGTCCACCATCATGCCACAAACTGGATCCTTTGCTGCCATTGTGTCTTCCCTCCTGTTCGTGAATCTCACTTGTCTCGTTCGACAAACGTTTCCTCTTCCAGTGGCTCACCGGACGCCGACAACACTTCGCCCAGTACCGCTTCTTCAAGGGCACGGTAGAGCGTTGTGTTCTGGTCGAGATCGCCGGAAATGTTCACACAGGTCCACGCATCGCGTCCTTCAATGTGGATAGAGATGACAGGCCAACCAGGCTTATGCGCGAAGAGCACCACATAGGAACAAGGACAGGATGCCTCGCCGTGGTGGGGGCACCTCCAACGGGGAAGCCGCTCAAGAACGGCGCGCAGGTCGAAGCTGCACTGGACACACCATCCCTGTGCGCTTAACAGGCGACGGACAGCCGCCTCAACACGATGGGGTTCGGCAGCAAGGTGCCACCGCCACATAGTCCTGTCCTCTCTCGTCTTCCCATCTCGCCAGTGGTGTCGGCTATTTTGCCTCGCTACTTAGTTTACTCCTCGTTGCCGCCCTTGCGGAAGCGCTCATTGGCCTGTTTTTCCCCCCGCCAAATGGCGGGGCGCGGCTGTTCGACGAACAGGTTGGGGATTGCCACTTCCAGGCGTGGGCAACGGCAAGGTGATTTCAACCGTGGTACCGGCTTGGGGGGCCGAACGAATGAGGAGGTGGGCACCAATGAGGTGTGCGCGCTCAGTCATGCTGAGCAAGCCAAAGTGACCTGCCGCCGTGAAATCGCTCAGGCGAGATGGAACGTGGAACCCCACGCCGTCGTCACGCACGCGGATGTGCAGCGCCGACGGTGTGAAGGAGACGACAACCTCAACACGGCTGGCCTGCGCGTGGCGTTTAACGTTGTTCAGGGCTTCTTGCACCATGCGGTAGAGGGCCAGTTCAGTATCAGCATCCAGCCGACGCGGTGTGCCTTCCACCGTGAACAGGGCTCCGGCATCGCGGGCGATCACTTCCAGCGCGGACACCAGCCCGAGTTCTTCCAGGTAAAGTGGGCGCAGGGCCTGACAAGTGCGGCGCAGTTCGGTAATCAACGTGCCTATTTCCCGGCGCACGTCTTCCAGTTGCTCCTTGAGCGCTTCGTCGGCGGCCAGCGTGCGCTGCAACCGCTGCACCCGGTGGTCGAGGGCCACTAAGTCCTGAACCAGGCCATCGTGCAACTCCCGCGCCAACCGGCCGCGCTCCTCCTCCTGCATGTGGGTAAGTCGGCCGATGTACTGTTTGAGGGCATCCTGATAGTCCCGAACTTGCTCTGCCATCTGCCGTAATGCCAGCCAGACCTCTTCCACCTCGCGCACGCCTCGCACGGGCGTGTTCACCACGTCGAACTCCCCACGCCCAACTCCTCGCGCCTGCTGGGCAAGCGTGTGGAGGGGCCGCACGAGCGTGTGAATGCCGTAGAGCAAAGCCAGCCCGGAGAAAAAGATCGCCCCCGCAACTACAAAAGGTAGCCAGCGGTCCAAGCGAAAGAAGGGAGCCGTAAGCGGCTCCCACGGCTCTACAATGACCACCTCCCACGGTGTGCCGGCGATGGGAGCCAGGCTGACGGTATACGCTGAGTCCGTGCCCCGTCCCGTCAGAAGTGGCCTAATTTCGTCCGTCACGTTACCCGAGGTGTAGATGAGACGCCCCTCGCTCACAATAGCCAGAGCAGCATATGGGCTGATGTCCACCGGATCGAGCCATTCGTCGAGCTGTAACGTCGAAATCGGCATACCGGCCACCAGCGCGCCTCCATCGGACAAAGGCTGTTGCCAAACAAGTGCCGGCTGGGGGTCAAACACTGTGGCCTGTTCACTGTCGGCTACGGCCCGAACCCAGCGCGCGGCCACTTCTTCTGAAGGGGAAACGTGGCCCAACAATTGGATCGAACCCTCGGGAGTCAAGTAGACCAGCATCAAGCCAGGCGACAGAAAGGTTTGCGGCGAAACGCCGGCCGTCTCCAAAGGCCACAGTTCAGCCAGCGCTTGCACGGAAGTCCGGTACATGGTTACCTGGTGAGCAATCTCATGAGCCAGCGTTTGACCCAACAGGGTGTTACGCTGGGCAACAAGCGCCCGCATGGAACGGCGGTGGCTCTGCACGCCGGTCAGGGAAAAGGAAATCACCAGGATGAGGACAGGGAGGAGTCCCCAGAGGATGATTTGAAAGCGCAGTGAGTGGCGCACGGCCTACTCGCCTTTCGGCAACTCGATAAGCCCCAGTTGTAGCGCCCGTGTGACCGCCTCGGTGCGACTGTTGACCTGAAGTTTGCCGTAGATATTCGCCAGGTGACCTTGAACCGTGCGATTGCTAATGCCCAACTTGTGGCCGATCTCACGGTTCGTCAGGCCCCGGGCCACGAGTTGGAGCACTTCCCGTTCTCGCTCAGTCAGCGGCTCGATGAGTTGTTGAGACGAATGGTCACCCAAGTGGTGCATGATTTTCTGCACGATGGAGGGATCCAAGGCCGATTGACCGGCGGAGACAGCACGCACAGCGGCCACAAGTTCCGCCGCACTGGCCGTTTTGAGCACGTACCCGTTTGCCCCTGCTTGCAGAGCAGCCATCACAAAGGGATCATCGTCATACGCGCTCAGGATGAGCACCCCCATGTTCGGCCACCGTTGGCGGATGCGCCTGGTAACTTCCAGGCCGCTCGCTTCCGGCATTCGAACGTCCAAAATGACCACGTCAGGGCGCTCGGCTTCGACCAGACGCCACGCTTCCTCGCCGGTCGAAGCCTCGCCCACAATGCGGATCTCTCCGCTCTCCTCCAGGAAATCCCGGATTCCCTGCCGCACGACGGCGTGGTCGTCAGCCAGCACCACTCTGATGCTCATGGGTGGATTCTCATTCTGATGGTCCGGCACCGGTTCGTCAAGCGGCCCAGCGACTTCTGCGCACATTCGACTCACTCCGCCTACCGCCGGCGCTCGATGAAGGCACGAATGGCCGCTTCCGTGTTCTCGTCGAGCGTGTCGAAGGTTTCGATGGCTCCCACGCGCGTAACGGCAATTTTGGCCGTCATGTTGGGGAAGGGAGCCAGGTAGACCACGTCGGGGTAGTCCCGCGCAATGGCGGCCAACCGCTCCACCAAGTCGGGTTCACACTGGTAGTCCTGGCAGTTGTAGTTGATCACGACCCCTGGCGGCCCATTCCCGTCGGCGTGTTCGAGCATGTGCTTTTGCGTGGGAATGGACATGGGCGTGTCCAGGATGTGGTCAGGCGGCACCGCCTCGGAGTGGCCAAGGGTGTCCGTGGGCGGGTAGAATGTCGGCTTGGCCGTGAGCGCCTGAACGACGGCCCACACAAGCAGGCCGGCAAATCCTGCCCCCACTAGCCCAAGGAACCACACCCACGGCACACCACGTTGTCGGGAACGTCTGCCTTTCCCCTTGGAACGGCGCTTGCGCTTCCGTCGGCTCATTGTGGTCCTTCCACTCCTTCGGGTTGCTTGGTTATTTCAATTTTACCCCAAACGAAGAAAAGTACCACAACTGGCAGGAACGTCACGTTGATGAACCAGTAGACGAACGCCTGGTCGGAGGTCCACGCGCCGCTCATCCAGGTGGCGATGTCGAAGACGAGGGCCGCATACAGCGAAATCGTCAACGTCACCGTGCCCAGCCACCTGTGCCAGCGAGCTCGCCTGAAAAAGCCCCACACGAAAAGAAGGGTCAGCAGCGCGTTAACCAGGTCAACTCCCGCCATGGCGGTGAAGAAGTTCAGCACCTGTGGGTGCCATCCACCGGGAGGCGGTGGAGCTGGCACATCTATCGCTTGCCGCTGTGTGAGCAGCACCAACGCCCGGACGTTGACCACCACGTGAACGGCCTGATATCCGCCGTACCAGAGCATCAGCAAGGCCGTCAGCCGCTTCACAGATCTCCTCTCGTCCATGTGTTGACGTGCTGCTTCAGCTCACGCCTCAACCCGGCGGAAGGCCCACAGGCGTTGGGCGTTGACGGCCACGATGACCGTCGAGAGGGACATGAGCAGGGCTCCCATGGCTGGCGAAAGCAGGATGCCCACACGGTACAGGACGCCTGCCGCCAGCGGCAAGGCCACGGCGTTGTACCCGGTGGCCCAGAAGAGGTTCTCTTGCATCTTGCGGTACGTCGCCTGGGCCAGCCTGATGATGGCCACCACGTCTCGCGGGTCGTTGCGCACCAGCACGATGTCGGCCGCTTCGACAGCCACGTCGGTTCCGGCACCAATGGCAATGCCCACGTCCGCCTGCACGAGTGCTGGCGCGTCGTTGACACCGTCCCCCACCATGGCGACCACATAGCCCCGGCTCTGGACTTCCCGCACTTTGGCCGCCTTCTCGTGGGGGAGCACTTCGGCGAAGAAAGCGTCCAGCCCCAACTCGCGGGCCACCCAGGCAGCCACCTGGCGGCTGTCGCCGGTGAGCATCATCACTTCGATGCCCATGCGCTTGAGGCGCTCCACAGCCTCGCGCGACTCCGGCCGGATGATGTCGGCCAGGGCCAGCGCGCCCAGCACGCGCTCACCGGAGAGGAGGTAGACGACCGTCTTGCCCTGTTCAGCAACGGCCTGGACTCGCGGGTCTTCCAGCCGCAGCCCCTTCTCCTGCAAGTATCCCGGGCTGACCACGGCATACTCGGCCCCGTTCAACCGGCCGGTCACCCCCTTGCCGGGAATCGCCCGGAAGTCCTCCGTCGGTTGCAGGGCCAAGCCGCGCGCTTTGGCCGTCTCCACAATGCCGCGCGCAATGGGGTGCTCGGAGGCTTGTTCCAGCGAGGCGGCCACGCGCAACACCTCCTCCTCAGAGAGCGCGTCGAGGGCGATGATGTCAGTCACGCCGAAGCGCCCCTCGGTGAGGGTGCCGGTCTTGTCGAAGATGATGGCGCTCACGTCCTTGGCCCGCTCGAAGGCCGTGCGATCACGAATCAGGAGGCCGTTTTGGGCCGAGAGGGACGTGGAAACCGCCACAACGAGCGGCACGGCGAGGCCAAGGGCGTGAGGACAGGCGATGACCATCACCGTGACCATGCGTTCCAACGCGAAGGCCAGGTCCATGCCCAGCGCCAACCACACGCCAAACGTCAACACGCCGCCGCCAACAGCGATAACCGTTAGCCAGAAGGCGGCCCGGTTGGCCAGGTCTTGCGTGCGCGAGCGCGTCTCCTGGGCTTGTCTCACCAACTCGATGACCTGGGAGAGGTAGGTGTCGCGCCCAGTGCGCTGGACTTCAATGACGAGGCTCCCCTCACCGTTGATGGCGCCACCGATAACCTGGTCACCCGCCTTCTTCTCCACAGGCTTCGATTCGCCCGTGAGCATGGCTTCGTTGACGCTGGACGCCCCTTCTACGACAACGCCGTCCACGGGGATCTTTTCGCCGGGACGCACGCGCACCCGGTCCCCCGGCTTCAACTCGGCTACCGGCACATCACGTTCGGTGCCGTCCGGCAAGATCAGGTGGGCCTCGGCCGGCAACAGCTTGACCAGTTCCTCCAACGCGCGGGAAGCGCCCAGCACCGAACGCATCTCGATCCAGTGGCCCAGCAGCATGACCACGATCAGGCTGGCCAACTCCCAGAAGAAGACTTTGCCGGGCAGGCCGAAGACCACAGCCGTGGAGTACACGTAGGCCACCGTGATGGCCAGGGCGATAAGGGTCATCATGCCCGGCTGACGGCGCCGCGTCTCCTCCACGAATCCCTTAAGGAAAGGCCAGCCGCCGTAGAAGAAGACCACGGACGAGAGCACCCAGCGCGTCCACGGGTCGCCGGGCAGCGTGAACGTGAAGCGAAAAACGCGCTGCACCAGCGGGGCGGTGAGCACGATGGGCACGGTCAACACCAGCGCCACCCAGAAGCGCCGGCGGAAATCGGCTATCATCTGGGCGTGGTGCGCGCCGTGGTCGTGTTCGCCGTGCTCGCCATGCTCGCCGTGATCATGTTGACCACCAGCGTGTTCGCCGTGAGCCGCATGGCCTTTCTCGTGCTCCGGGGGTGGCTCAGTCGGCGGGTGGTGGGCGTGTTGATGTTCTCCGTGAGGGGAAGAGGAATGGCCGCCCCCCTCGTGGGTGGGGGGCGGCGTTCCGTGCGCTCCTTCACGTTCGTGACGGGCAGAATTCCGGGACAGCGGATCCTGAGGATCCATATATACCCTCTCCTTTCGGGAAACGTTTAAGCTGGCGCCGTCTCCTTCTCCAGCGTCGAAAGGGCTCGCTCGAGCCGCTGGCGGGCCTCCTGGGCTACGCTGTCCAGGTCGGGATTACCAACCACCTGCATCATGGCGATGGGATCAGCAGCGGCGACCACGCTGCGACCGTCCTCCTCGTAGACGATGACGTTGCAGGGGAGCAACAAGCCGATTTCCAGTTCGGTCGTGAGGGCCCGGTGGGCCAACGGGGGGTTGCAGGCCCCCAGAATGACATACTTGCGGAAGTCCACGTCGAGCTTTTTCTTCAGCGTCTCCTTTACGTCAATGGTGGTCAGAATACCAAACCCTTCTGCTTTCAAGGCCTCTGTGACGCGCTCCACCGCCTCCTCGTAGGGCAGGTTCAGGGTAACGCGCACACCGTAAGCCGTCGTCTCCATAAGTCACCTCCTTGGTTCTTTAAAACGATTCGTTACACAACCGCCACATCCTCCTGGACGTGGTCGCCGTTCCACGGCGCGGAAGTCCTGCCTCCCCGTCCAGACGCCCTTATGAGCTGGGCTGGTTGAACTCCAATGGCCGGCCACTGGCCTGCCAAGCGTTGAAACCACCGTCCACCTCGAAGACGTTGGTGTAGCCCAGGGAGACCAGCGTCTCGGCGGCGATGGTGCTCATGCGGCCACTCCGACAATAGAGAACGATGCGGGCATTCTTGTCAGGAAGCTTGTCCAAGTTGTCGGCAATTTCGTTGAAGGGAATGAAGAGATCCGTGTTGGGGATTTCGCCCTCATAGGGAATGTGGACGTTGACCAGCACGAAATCCTTGTTTTCGAGCATTTTGGCAAGCTGGTCCACAGTGATGTCCACGTAGCCGGCCGCGTTCTTCTGGAATGCTGTCGTGTCCGTTTGAGCTGGGCTGGATTGAGAGGCACAGGCTGCTGCGCCAACGGCTACGACCAAGAGCGCCAGAAACACGAAGAGCCGTCTCAACATGACTTTATCACCTCCTGAACTTCCCTTTTTCTACTGTCCCCAAGTATAGTGGGATGACCCGCCCGGCGCAACCGCCGTTTGGCTAATAAAATGTAGGCCAAATGGCCCGTTGTTCGTGCAGGGGAGACGGCCCTCGCAAAGTCATACCAGTTGGGCCTGCAAAGAAATGGCTCGGCGCCGCCGTACGAAAATAGAGAAATTGTGGCGTGCAGGGGCGACTTCGCCGCCCCTGCACGCCTGGGTGGGTGAGCGGGATGGCGGCGCCGCACCACTTCTGTGAGAAGGCGACGTTACCAAACGCAATTGGTATTACTCAGCTTCCCGGGTCAGGGAGCGGGATGGGCAGGAGGAAGCCATCGGTCCTTCAATGCGGACGACCTCGACGGGCTGCTCTATGCCCCGCAAGGACAAGGGCCCCAACAGCGTGGCCTCGACGGCGTCGGCCACGAGGTCATACGTGCGCCGGCTACACAAAATCTCGCCACGGCCCGCCTGGTATTGCAGGCGCGCGGCCACGTTGACAGGCGTGCCGATGGCGGTGTAACTGCGTTGCAACTCGGATCCGAAGAGACCCACCGCACACGGTCCGGTGTCTATGCCCATGTGAACTTCGAGGGGGGCGTGGAGCACGCCGCGTGCCATCCACGTCTCGGCCAAGCGGGTGGCCGTTTCGCGCATGGTAAGCGCCGTCTGGATGGCACTCCGGGCTTGTTCGCGGAGGGGCATCTCGTGGGGGGCACCGAAGAGGACCATGAGGGCATCTCCGATGAACTTGTCCACGGTGCCCCGGGCGGCCACGGCCACAGCCGTCATCTCTCGGAAGTAAGTGTTGAGCAATTCGACCAGTTGGCCGGGTTCCAAGTGAGCCGTAAGGGCGGTGAAGCCGACAATGTCCACGAAGAGAATGGTGACCTCTTGGCGGCACACGGGGTTTTGCTCGTCCAGCGTGCCGCTGAGCACGTGTTCCACCACAGCCGGCGAGAGGAAACGCTTCAGTTCGCCAGTGCGGATCAACTCGGCCATTTGTTCGCTGATCTTGGCCTCCAAACGCCGGTTGAGTTCGGCCAATTGGCGCTCCTGGGCGCGCGCCTGGAGGAGATTGCGCACGCGAGCCAGAAGTTCACCCTCGTCGAAGGGCTTGGCCAGGTAGTCGTCCGCGCCGGCTTCCAGAGCCTCCACGCGAGCGTCGGCACCGGCCCTGGCCGTGAGGAAGATGACCGGCGTCCTGGCCACTTCCTCGTCCTGGCGAAGGGCGCGAAGCAGTTCGTGGCCGGTCATGTTGGGCATCATCACGTCGGTGATCACCAGGTCTGGCCGGTGAGCTTTGACCAGTTCCAGCGCCTGGCGCCCGTCCTCGGCCACCAGCAGGCGATAGTGAGGCGCCAGCAAGTCCACCAGATAGGCGCGCAGGTCAGGGTTGTCGTCTGCCACGACCACCAGGGGCGCATCCTCCCCAGCCCTCACGTCGGGCGCGGGCGCAGCTCGTGAGGCGCCTGAGAGCTGGCGCTGAACTTGCTGGCGGTAGATGAAGTCGAGCAAGTCGTCGCTCTCCTCATCTTGCCGCACGACCTCTTGGGGGTTGGGACGGCCACGGGGCAAAGTCACGGTGAAGGTGGTCCCCTGGCCTACGACGCTGCGCACCGTGATTGTACCCCCGTGGGCTTCCACAATTTCCTTGACCAAGGCAAGCCCGATGCCGGTGCCCTCCCGCCGCTGTTGGGTGTTCTGGGCCCGCGTAAACCGGTCGAAGATTGTGGGCAACTCGTGCTCTGGGATGCCGAAGCCGTTGTCCTCGATTTCGATGACGACGTGGCCATCATCTTGCTGAAGGCGGATCCACACGTGGGCCGTGTCGGGATCACTGAACTTGAAAGCGTTGGAGAGCAAATTGTAGAGCACCTTTCGGAGTTGATAGAGGTCCAGTTCGGCCAGTACAGGGGCGTCCACGCCGGCAAGAGTAATGCGCTTGTGCGGCCCGCTGGACTCGAAATTGGAAGCTGTCTGGCGGATGAGTCGAGCCACGTCCACCGTGCGCTTGACCGGATGAGCGCGGCCACTGTCCAGGCGGGCCAGGTCCAACAGCTCTTGGATGAGCACCAGCAAGCGGGCCGTGTTGCGCAGGCCGGTTTCGATCAACTCGCGGGCGTGGGGGGCTTCGACGCCAGCAGCCAGGCGCCGGAAGGTGCCCAAAATGAGTGTCAAGGGAGTGCGCAGTTCATGACTGACGTTGGCAAAAAAGTCAGTCTTGACACGGTCCAATTCTTGGAGCCGCCGGTTGGCCGCCTCGAGTTGCCAGCGTTGCATGAGTTCAGTCCGTTGGAGCCGCTCGTAAAAGAAAACAGCCAGCGAACAGATCACCGCTGTCCAGATAACGTAGAAGCTTTGTTCGGCCAAGCCCGGAAAGGCCGGCGCGTTGAAGAACAGGAAGACGCCCAAGTAGAGGAGCAAGCCAGCATAGGCCACAACGTGGGCTCTCCAGAAGATGGGAACCAGCACAGCCGCGCTCAGCATAATGACCATCCAACCGCTCAGGTTGGGAGTGGGCAAGGGCTGGCGTGAGATCAGTGACCAGATCAAGTGAGGGAGGAACCCAATGCCCCAGATAGCCAGGGGCAACAGGGTGGGAAGCCACAACCGGGGAAGGAAACGGAGAGCGCCAAGGGTGAGGAGGAGCGCCGTGAAGCCCAAGACGTAAAAAGGAACTTGCACACCAAAGGTGTCAGTGTAGGCCAGAAAATCGCGTACCACAAAGGTAGCATATGCCAGCAGGCCAATGCCAACGAGAAGGCGCAAGCGGCGGGCGAAAAAGTGCGCCCCCCACTGTTCGTACCGGTCTTCGTGGGACAAGGCGCCGGCGGTCTCTTTGGCCATGCCCACAACTCCTGTCGGTTCGTTGTTGATTCGCCGCTGGGATGGCGTTCCACAGCCCCCACAGACCGGCCGCTTTGGCGTTCACTGATCTGCTCGTTTCATTCAATATCAATCCCATTGTACTAACCTTTTGGTATATCCCCTATGACCCTATGGTCCTTATAGGACTATTGTCCTATTCCATACCAATGGGCGTGGCAATGGCATGAGGTCGCGTACTCCTTCGGAGACCTCAGAGGCAAGCGCATGAACATGTGCGGCGCCGCACCACCTCATTCCGGGGGTGCAGGGGGGAACCCCCTGCCGGG
>WFWG01000035.1 GCA_015491235.1 Ardenticatenaceae bacterium | reverse complement strand
TGCGCGCACTGTTGGGGTGAAGGCTCCACTCTATGTTTCACCCCGCAGGAAGCGCAGGAAGCGGAGGCCGTCCAGAATGCGCACGCCCTCGTAGACCGGGCCCAAGGAGAGGAGGTGGGCGTCGTAGGTCACCAAGTGAGTGGCACCGCCGACCAGCGCGCAGGCAAGCACCACGTCGTCGTCCGGGTCTTCGGCCACGCGTGGGACGATGTCCGCGGGGGAGAGGGAGACGAAAATGCCTCTGTCTACCAGTTCCGCCAGAAAGTCGGCTGCTTTTTGGGGCGATATGCCCTTCTGAACAAACTTCTCCTGGTACTCAAGCATAAGGTCTTCACCGTACAGGAGCTCAAACGCTCCACTTCGCCACCAACGGAGGAGTTCGACCAACGGGCTGTGAGGATTCCGGCTCAACAATGCGGCAAGTACGACATTCGTGTCGAGCACTACACGTGGCAGTTGGCGAGGTTCAGTCATCCTTAGCCACCTCTGCCGGATCATCAATGGCCACGCCTTTTGCTATTGCCTCAGCTCTGATGGCTTCCACACTCTCCCAGAAGTGCCTCTCCCGTTCCTCTTCCGGCATCTCCTCGAGGCGCTCGGCCAGCTTGTAGATCAGCGCCACTTGGCGCAGCGTTTCCTCCGACCGGGGCTTGATCAGCCGTGCGCGCACGGCCTCCACGTCCGCCTCGGTGATGGTGATCACCTCGCCATCCACCTCATAGGTGGCCACTGGCCGGGACAACGTCTCCACCACGCGATCCAGCTCGGCCCGCAACTCGGCTGCCTCCTGCTCCAGCCGGCGCGCCCGCTCCCGCAGGCGGTTCAGGTATTCGACGCTCGTCACCTTTTCCACCATACGCGCGCTCCTGTTTCTCCTCCCACTGAACCCCACACCGTCATCCTGCTAAGACTATAGGCTCGATTTCCCCGCGTGTCAAACCGGCATCAGGCCAGGACGCCTCATACCAGTTGGGTTTGCAAAGGCCATATATTCACCGAAATGGCTCGGCGCCGCCGTATAGAAACATGTTGTTTGAGAACGCAATTGGTATCAGAATCGCTGGGAAAGGAAACTCAACCCTGCTTGTCCCACAACGATTGGGACAAATAGTCCCTCACCAAACGGGTCAGCGGCCTCATGACAAAGGGACGGCAAAGGAATATACTGGACACACTGAATCGTCCTCGTCGAACGTCTCGGCCATCAGTCCATTGACAGCCGCCGTCCAAAACGCGCGCGGCCGGCAACGCCGCCGACCATCTTGGAGCGAAATATGCACCTTCAACACAAGCTTCCCCTCGTCTTCGCCTTCAGCATTGTCGTCGCCGCCCTTGGGGCCCTTTTCCCACTCCTCATTGCAAGTGCCGCCACCTGCAACGTGCCCTCCCAGTACGCTACGATTCAGGACGCCATTGACGATCCAGCCTGCGATACCATCATCGTCGCTGCTGGCGATTATGGCGAGAACCTCGTTATTACCCGCAGTGTGACCATTCAAGGCGCAGGGCCGGGCTGGAGTGCAGGCGCAAACGTAACTCGCATCCAGGGCGGGGGTACAGACCGAGTTATACACATTCCACTCACGAGTACGCTGCCCACTGTCAACATCTCCGACCTAACAATTATGGGAGGATACACGACCGGCTCCGGCGGCGGTATTGCGAACAAAAAGGGCGTTCTGCATTTAACGAATGTATATATGTTCCAGAATTCCGCTTCATTTGGCGGCCAGTTATACGTATCCGGAAGCTCGAGCACTACTTCTGTAGAAAACAGCTATCTTCTTAATGATACGACGAGTCTTAATAGCGTTCATCTCTCAGGCGGCTCGTTGACGATTATCGGCTCCAGGCTCGAAGATGCTATCGCATACGCTCGCGGGATCCATGTGGGGGGGCAACTTACTGTTCGAGATTCAGAGATCGTCGGCTTTGGGGAAGAGGCCATTTATGTATATTCAGGGGGGATCACCGTAGAAAACAGTGTAATCTCCAACAACGGACAAGGTATTAGTTTCTTTGACGGAACCGTTGGAACGATCTCCAACAGCCAGATTATCAACCACACGGCTCAACCAAGCCTCCTGGGCAATGCAAGCTTCGCCAGCATCGGGCTCGGCGGCCAAGTCACTGTAACCGTAGACAACTCCGTCATCGGCAACGGCCAAGCGCTGGGCAGCACCGATTACATGCATGGCATTGAAATGGAACCGGTAGGGGGCAAACTGGGTGTGCTCACTGTGACCAACTCCACCATCTACCAACACCAGAATTCTGGTATTAGCATTTTACTGGAGCCAAGTAGCGTCAGCGGTGGTGATATTACCGTCGTCAACACCCAAATTTATAGCAATTCCACCGGCATAAGTCTCATCAGCATCGGTGAAAACAGTGGCAACACGACAACTATTCGAGATTCGAACATTTACGGCAACGTTGGCGGAGGTATCAATATAGACCGATACGGAAAAACACTGCTCATCGAAGGCAGTGATATTCGAGATAACGGGGGCTCCGGCGTTCGCGTAGACATGTCTTCTCAAGGAGAATGGGTAAAAATAGAGGACACGACGATTGCTTACAACG
>WFWG01000034.1 GCA_015491235.1 Ardenticatenaceae bacterium | reverse complement strand
GGCAAAGTCGAAGGATGTTTGACGTAAACAAGCAAGGTGTGTTATACTACTCTGGTACCAAAAGGCATAAGTTTGACACACGAGAAAGTTGAATGAGATAAAGTGTGTCGAACGCCTGGAAAGTTGGGTGTTGGTAGGAGTAGATTTTATGGGAGAGGAGACGGAGACGAAACCTATCCGAATTGTACTGGTGGACGACCATCCCCTTTTCCGGCAGGGCCTGCGGCGTGTGTTGGACGCTACGCCAGATTGTCGGGTCGTTGGCGAAATTGCCGACGGGGAATCAGCAGCCGAAAGGATTCTGGAGCTTTCCCCCGACGTGGTCGTGATGGACATCAACCTCCCCGGCATGAACGGCCTTCAGGTAACACGAGGAATTACGAGTAAGAAAACGAACATTCGCTTCATCATCCTTACAGCGTTCCACAACGCCGACCAGGTCTTCCATGCCATTCGCGCGGGCGCTTCGGCCTATTTTCCCAAAGATGTGGATCCGCAGCAGCTTGTGGAGGCGATTCGGGAGGTGCACCGAGGGAACTACGTGGTCAACGGCGAGGTAATGACCGAGCAGAGGCTGGCGGCTTGGCTTCTTCAGCAACTGAAGGAGCGGGACGTGTACGGCGGGTTCGAAGAGGATTTGTTTGTCCCACTCTCCCCGAGGGAAATGGAAATTTTGGTCCTCATCACAAAGGGGTATTCGAATAAAGAGATCGCGTACAGGCTGGGCATTAGCCGTCAGACGGTAAAGAATCACATGACCTCCATCCTGCGCAAGCTCCAGGTGAACGACCGCACACAGGCAGCGGTCTACGCCCTGCGACACGGTTGGATTCGACTTCAAGACATCGAGGAAGAGTAGCCCCATGGGGAAGACAACCGACTTTCTCCGCAAGCTAGACGAGTTTCAGGTGGACGTCGCCCGCGAGTTGGAGCGCGTTCAGCAGGAGTTGCGCGAGATTGACGTGCTCATCCGCCAGAGCACGGCTGAAGTGGAGCGCCTGGCTCAGCGCAACGTGCAGATTCAGAACAAAGTGCGCCAGATGGAGGCCAACTTCGACACCGTGCCGCGCGAGGATATCCGTGCCCTCTACACGACGGCTCACGAGTTCCAGATGCGGCTTTTCACCATGCGCAGCCAGGTGGAGCAACTCCAACACAAGCAGCGCGTGCTGGAGCAATACGCCCAGTACTTGGAGCGGTTCCTCGAGTTGGCCAGGAGCCGTTCAGGCGATCTCCAGGTGGAGGATGAACAGGCGATTCTCGACCCAAGCGAACTCTCGCGTCTCACCGTGACCCGAATCATCGAAGCTCAAGAAAGCGAGCGCCGTCACCTGGCGCGTCAGATGCACGACGGGCCAGCTCAATCGCTCACCAACCTGATTCTGCAAGCTGAAATTTGTGAGCGCCTTTTCGACACCGACCGGGCACGCGCCAAGGCCGAATTGGCCAACTTGAAAAACGCCGCGAACGCCACCTTCCAAAAGGTGCGCGATTTCATTTTTGACCTTCGTCCCATGATGCTCGATGACCTGGGGCTGGCACCCACTGTGAAGCGGTATGTGGACGCTTACCAGCGCAAGGTGGATTACCGCATCACCCTGCAGGTGAGCGGTGAGGAACGCCGGCTGCCAGCAACCGTGGAAATAACTCTTTTCCGCGCTTTGCAAGAGTTGCTCCAGAACGTGACCCGACATGCGAATGCTCACCAGGTGCTTGTGCAGCTTGTCTTTGAAGACGCGGAAGTCGTGCTTTCCGTGGAGGACGACGGAACAGGCTTTGAGGCAATTGAGGTCCTCCAGCCGTCTCAGCGCGGCCAGGCCGTAGGCCTCATGGCCATGCAAGAGCGCATTGAAATGCTGGGCGGACACATGCAGGTGGACAGCAGTGTTGGCCGCGGAACGCGCGTGTACATTCGCGTGCCCGTCGTCGAAAGTGAGCCTGCGGCCACCACCTGAGCGCTTAACGGTGAAGTGCTGCGAACGGCGTGTTTTCAGCACGGTTGGAGTGGGGGGACGCCCGGCGCCGCACGATTTACGCGAGGCGAGTTGGACCTGCGACTCCGTGAGTGAACGGGATAACGTCGGCTGAGGAGGGACCGACCTGTGAAACAAAGCAGACGCGCGGTCGCCAGGCAGGCCGTGGCTGTGGTGCTGGGGTTGTTTCTGGTAGGAGCGCTGTGGGGAGCAAAAGAAGCCGCATACCTTTATGCCGCACCAGCATTTCAGCGGGCAACGCCCACGTTTACGCCCACACCTCCGCCAACTGCCGCACCTCCGACCCCGACCCCCACGGTGCAGGCACCCACAGCTACGCCCACCGAAGCCCCGCCTGCGGCTCCAACGTCCACGCCGCCGAGTGCGCCTCCTACAGCGACGCCTGGCTCCGGTGGTGCGCCCGGGGACAAGGGGGAACCTGAACCGCAGCCCCCCGGTTGTGCCATCCGGGTGGAAGGGTTTGTGCTTGACACTCAGGGGCGCCCGCTTCCCAACGTGCTGGTGCGCCTCCAGGGAGCGGGGTGGAGTGCCGAGTGGCACACGGATACCAATGGATTCTTCTACTTCGACGGCCTGTGTACGGGTGATGCCGTCGTCGAAGCCATTAT
>WFWG01000033.1 GCA_015491235.1 Ardenticatenaceae bacterium | reverse complement strand
GGTCTTCGGCGACGAGACCTGCTGCGCTACATGCTCCAATGGGAAAGCAAGGAGAATGGAAACTCTGCTGGACGTGCGCGATGGCGAAACCCGCGAGCAGCCTGTAGACCTGCCAGAGACCTTCAACCATCTGATCGGGCTGGACCTGGAAACTCGTCAAGTGTATCGAGGCGGCGACCGGCGCTACCTGGTCTATTACGGCACCACGCGGGAGGGGTGCAAGGTAGCGATCGCCTGGCGCGAGACAAAGAGTTGGACGCCAGAAGACTACAAGCGCGACGCCCAATTCGTAGCCGAGCAGGACATGACCGAAGATGTGGATGAGATCTTCGTCAACGGCGATTCGTTCATCTCCGGCGCGCGGTTGCTGGACGGGGTGTTCAAGGCAAGGATGTTTGCGTTGGTGGAGGTGTGAACATGGCAGATGTGCTCTTCAAAAAGGTCGATTACACCCTGAAAAAACTGCTAGAAGACATTGACATGGGCGAAATCGGCTTGCCGGATATCCAGCGGCCTTTCGTCTGGGGCACCAGTAAAGTGCGCGACCTGTTCGATTCCATGTACCGCGGCTATCCCATTGGTTACCTGCTCCTCTGGGAAAACGGCTATCCTGGCGAACATCGCACCATTGGCGCGGACCAAAAGCAAAAAGTGCCTCGCCTGCTAATTGTGGATGGTCAGCAGCGGTTGACCTCCCTCTATGCGGTGATCAAAGCCGTACCGGTGATTGACAAGAATTTCCGCCGTACGCGAATCCGTATCGCCTTTAACCCTTTGGAAGAGAAATTCGAAGTCACCAACCCTGCCATCGAAAAAGATGCGGCCTGGATCGCTGATATCAGTGAGTTGTGGAAGCCATCCACAAGCACCTATGCGTTCATCACAGCATATCTCCAACGGTTAAGAGAAAAGCACCAAGTTACACCCCAAGATGAGCAGCAGGTGGCTCAGGCCATTGACCAATTGCAGAAACTAATGGACTACCCGCTGACCGCCTTGGAAGTTTCTTCTTCCGTCGACGAAGATCAGGTGGCCGAGATTTTCGTGCGCATCAACAGCAAGGGGACCCCCCTGAACCAGGCGGACTTCATTCTCACCCTGATGTCTGTGTTTTGGGATGAGGGCCGTAAGGAGCTGGAGGATTTCTGCCGCCAAGCCAAAACGCCACCTGCAGATCATCACCCCTCACCGTACAATCACTATCTGCGTCCCAATCCTGACCAACTGTTGCGCGTCAGCGTCGCCCTGGGATTCCGACGAGCGCGGCTACAGCATGTCTATTCCCTTTTGCGGGGCAAAGACATGCAGACGCGCCAATTCTCCGTGGAACAACGCGAGCGGCAATTTCAAATTCTCCAGCAGGCCCAGGCCTACACGCTGGACCTGACAAACTGGCACGACTTTTTCAAGGTGTTGAGGCGGGCAGGGTATCCCAGTGACCAGCTTATCTCTTCACAGATGGCGGTGCTGTACACTTACGCCCTGTGGTTGATTGGCAAACGTGACTTTGGGGTGGATTCGTATCGTCTGCGGGAGGTTATGGCGCGGTGGTTCTTCATGGCGGCGCTGACCGGTCGCTACACCGGATCGCCGGAAACCCGGATGGAGCAGGACCTGGCTCTTTTGCGAGGGGTGAGAACAGCAGACGACTTCGTGAATATTCTGGATCAGCAGGTTGATGCTGTTCTAACACGGGACTACTGGGAAGTTACGTTGCCCAACGAGTTGGAAACCGCCGCAGCACGGAATACTGGCCAATTCGCGTATTATGCGGCACTTTGCTTGTTGAATGCACCGGTGTTGTATTCAAGAATGAAAGTAGCTGAACTGCTCGATCCGTCCACCAGGGCGAAGAAATCAGCTCTTGAACGGCATCACCTCTTCCCTCGCCGCTATCTGCAGCGCATCGGGATCAAAGAACGTCGTCTGATCAACCAAGTCGCCAATTACGCCCTTGTAGAGTGGAGTGACAACATCAGAATCTCCGACCAAGCTCCCGAGGAGTACGTCCCTGACATGGAAAAGCGATTCTCCCCCGAAGAGCTTCGTGAGATGTATGACTTGCATGCACTGCCGAAGCAGTGGTATGAAATGGACTATCAAACGTTTTTGAAGAAACGTCGGAAGGGCATTGCCAACGTGATTCGTCGTGGATTCTTACAACTGAAGGAATCCGGTTAACAATAGCACGGATTTGAAGCGGCACCCAACATTACACCAAACTGGAACATCGCCTGGTCTTGCTGGCTTGGCTCAACAGTCTGTTCGGCTACGGGGCAACAAGGCTCTGCTGGAGGACTGCAAGGAGGTCGCCGAGAGCGCTACACTTCCGACGGTCATAGCCACCTTCTTCACCACCTGCTGGCCCAGGGCAGCAAGGTGTACATGCCCGAAAAAGATTTAGCCCGTTACGACGAGAACATTCGCCGACATCTGGAGCGTATCAACCGCTATCGGTCAGAGCCCATCACCTTGCGCTACTTCCAGCACCTGGGCGCCCTCTACACCGAGGTTTTTCTCGACCGCCTGTTCAACCACAAGGCACAACTGTTGGCCGACCTGAATGCCTTTGTGGCCGAGCGTAACGCCCGTAAGCTCCCCGGCGAACCGAAAGACGCTTCCTTCACCTAAGAAGACTTAACTGGCCTACTGGCTGGCTACCGGCAGCGACAAGACCCTTATCTTGCACCTGAACTACTACCAGTTTCTGCACTACAACCGCGAGCCTCGAGACAACATTCTACTCATTACCCAACGAAGGGCTTTCCGAACGACACCTGCAAGAACTGGCACTGTCGGGCATTCCAGCTCGGCGCTTCGACCTAAACCGGAGCAGCCTATTGCGCAATCCACACGAAATCCAGGTGCTGGAAATCACCGAACTGGTGGAGGAGAAACGGGGCGACGGCGTAAGTGTGCCAGTGGAAGCCCTCGAGGGCCGCAACTCGCGAAGGTATCAATGTCCCCCCTACAAATGGGCAACGGCCTGACCTCGGTCTTTGTGTCTGTGCTCTCGTTAGCTGCTTCGACGCTGGCGGAGACTGATCATCAACGAGAGTTGGCCATCTGGATCGCGTCCCGCGATCAAGCCGTGTACGGCCTTGGCCTGGTAGGATTTGACATTGCCGAGTTGCCTTGGAGTAAGAGCAATTTTGCAGAAGATCGGGCGTTTCTCTTAAAGGTCATCGAAGCCGCCAAAGCGAAAGTGGGATGGGAACATCTCGAATACTCCCCGAATGAAGCGATGCTGTTCAATTGTTTGGATCACTTCGCCGAGATGATCAGCACGTTTTCCATTGAGCACGCGCTGGTAAAAGAGGGGAGGATATGGCCGTTTGGTGGTAAACCAGAAAGTTTCCGCCTGTGTACCAAACATCACGTGTATCTTCTATCTTCACATTATGAGATGTGTGCTTTGTGACAACGAGTGAGCGAACGGCCAAGGCGCAGCTCAATCCCGGCTGCAGCGGACTCTCGTAACCATCCCTTCCCCCTCGCTGTAGCCGACCCGCCTCCACTGGCGCACCGGCAGGCGGCTGGGCTATTAGGCGAGGGGAAAGCGATAGCCTCTGACCAGGTCGCTCAACGGGCCTCGGCCGCTACTGGTACCTCTTCCAACACGGCGTCCAGAATGGTATCAGGCTGAAGACCTTCGGCGTGAGCCTCGAAGCTGAGGATCAGCCGGTGCCGCAGGGCTGGTTTGGCGACGCGCTGGATGTCCTCGAAGGCCACGTTGTAACGCCCGTCCAACAGGGAGACGATCTTGGCGGCCAGCACGAGCGCCTGAAGGCCGCGCGGGGAGGAGCCGTAACGCACGTAGCGCCGAACTATCTCCGGCGCGTGGGGCGCGTCTGGGTGGGTAGAGCGAATCAGGCGAGCGGCGTAGGCCAGCACTGGCGTGGCGATGGGCACCTCGCGAGCCAGGCGCTGCATGGCCAGAATAGTCGGCCCGTCGGCCACGGTGGTGGGCGTCGGTTCGGTGGCGCCGGTCGTGCGGAGGGCGATTTCGACCAGTTCTTCCTCGGACGGGTAGGGCACGTCAATCTTGAAGAAGAAACGGTCGAGCTGGGCTTCGGGGAGCGGGTACGTGCCTTCCATCTCCAAAGGGTTCTGAGTTGCCAGCACGAAGAAGGGCTTGGGGAGGGGATGAACGGTGCCCGCCACCGTCACAGTGCGCTCTTGCATGGCCTCCAGCAGGGCCGATTGGGTCTTGGGCGTGGCCCGGTTGATTTCGTCGGCCAACACCAGGTTGGCGAAGATGGGGCCCGGCTCGAAGCGGAAGGCCCGCCGCCCATGTTCATCTTCCACCACGATGTTCGTTCCCGTGATGTCGGCGGGCATGAGGTCGGGCGTGAACTGGATGCGGCTAAAAGAGACGTCAATGACTTGTGCAAGGGTCCGCACCAGCATGGTTTTGCCGAGCCCGGGCACGCCTTCCAGCAACGCGTTGCCGCCTGCCAGCAAGGTAATCAACGTCAGGCGCACCAACTCGTGCTGACCCACAATGACCCGCCCAATTTCCCGTTCGATGGCTGTGGCCGTTCCGCGAAAGGTCTCGGGCGTCAAGTCGGTTCTAGCACGGGTTTCGGTTGGAGTGGGCATGGCGTCCCCTCGTGTTTCGTTCGGTGAAGTGCCTCTTACGGGTCGCTACAATCCCTCGTGAATCCGCACACCCGGCAGATGATTTTGCAATGCCGTTTGAGCACTGGCCCACCACACACCCAGCACACATCGTCTTCGGCACGGCGCGCATGTACACGTGCCGCGCGACTGGCGTAATCGTTGCCCTTCCAGGCAGGCAAAGTTCGACGGTCGTCTCCAGCCTTCTTTTGGCCCATCATTACGGAAGCTTCTTTCCCTGGGTTTCCAGGAAACACTC
>WFWG01000032.1 GCA_015491235.1 Ardenticatenaceae bacterium | reverse complement strand
GATCACGTGCCGGACGCCCTGGTCCGCCTGGCGGACCGCCCCATCGTCACCGCGGGGGACGCGGTCCAGGCCATCGACGAACTGGCCAAGCACCTCATCGCGCTGCTGGCCGAAAAACACTTCGACCCCGCGGCCATCCCCTCAGTCCTCCAATCCCTAATCTCGAATCTCCAATCTCCCAATGCCGCCCCCATCCAACAGCTCAGCACCGTCCTGCACTTCATCTGCACCCACCTTGTCCCTGTCCTGCGCCAAACGGAAAACGAAATTGCCCACCTGCTGGCGGCTCTGGAGGGCCGTTTTGTGCCGCCCGGCCCCAGCGGCGCGCCGACGCGGGGGAACGCGCACGTCTTGCCGACCGGCCGCAACTTCTACGCGGTGGACCCGCGTACCGTGCCGTCGGTGGCCGCGTGGGAAGTGGGCCAGCAACTGGCGCGGGAGGTCATCGAACGCTACCGCCGCGAGACGGGCACGTACCCGGAAAGTGTGGCCATCAGCATGTGGGGCACCAGCAACATGCGCACGCACGGGGATGATGTGGCCCAGGTGCTGGCCCTAATGGGCGTGCGGCCCGTCTGGCAGCGGGAAAACCGCCGCCTGCTGGGGGTGGAGGTCATCCCCCTGGCCGAACTGGGCCGCCCTCGCATCGACGTGACCGTCCGCATCAGCGGCTTTTTCCGGGACGCGTTCCCGCACCTGATCCGCCTGCTGGACGAAGCGGTGGCCAAGGTGGTGGCCCTCGACGAGCCCCTGGACCAGAACTTCGTGCGCAAGCACTACGTGGCCGACCTGGCGGCCTACCTGGCCGCGGGGCTGCCCCGGGAGGAAGCGGAACGGCGGGCGCGGTACCGGATTTTCGGGTCAAAGCCGGGCACGTACGGCGCGGGCATCTTGCCCCTGATCGAGCAGCGCAACTGGGAAAGCGACGCGGACATCGCGGAGGTCTACATCAACTGGGGCGGCTACGCCTACACGGCCGACGCCCAGGGCGTGGACGCCCGCGATGTCTTCCGTCGGCGGCTGGAGCGCACCCAGGTCGCCCTGCACAACCAGGACAACCGGGAGCACGACATCCTGGACAGCGACGATTACTTCCAGTTCCACGGCGGGCTCATCGCGACCATCCGCGCGCTTTCGGGGAAACAGCCCAAGCACTACTTTGGCGACACCCAGGACCCGGACCGCCCCCGGGTGCGGGACCTCCGGGAGGAGATCTACCGGGTCTTTCGCACGCGGGTGGTAAACCCCAAGTGGCTGGAGAGCATCACCCGCCACGGGTACAAGGGCGGCCTGGAACTGGTGGCTACGGTGGACTACCTCTTCGGCTTCGACGCCACGGCCAACGTGGTGGACGACTGGATGTACGAGCGGGTGGCGCAGGAATACGCGCTGAACCCGGAGATGCAGGCCTTCTTCCGCCGCAGCAATCCCTGGGCCCTGCGGGCCATCGCCGAACGCCTGTTGGAAGCCGCCCAGCGGGGCTTATGGGCGAACCCGTCGTCGGAAACCCTCGAAGCCCTCAAAGAGGCCTATCTACAAGCAGAAACGTGGCTGGAAGGGGACACAGAATGAAGGCGTTGACTCATATTCCATTTGTTGCCAATCCGAAACGGGAAGGGACATTTGCGCCAAACGCTTCACGGCTGCAAGGCGCTTGGCTTTATCCACCTGTGCTTGTTGCTGTTCGCGGATGGCCGTCGCCATCCACTCCTCGGCCACCTCTTCCACTCGCTTGCCGACAGCCTTGGCGGCTGCTTCCAGTACACGCCATTGCTCATCGCTCACATAAAGTACCAGTTCACGCATCTGTGACCTTTCCCCGTTCAACACTACACACTCACTTACCCGCCTTTCGTGCTCTCAGTCTCTCAATCTCCAATCTCCCAATCTCTAATCTCTTAATCTCCAACTCCACCCTCATTATACCGCACCGGAGGCTTGTCCAATGACGCCCATTTACCCCTTCGCCGCCATCGTCGGCCAGGAACAACTGAAACTCGCGCTGATCTTGAACGCCATCAGCCCGGCTATCGGCGGCGTGCTCATCCGCGGGGAAAAGGGTACGGCCAAGAGCACGGCCGCCCGCGGGTTGGCCGCCCTGTTGCCGCCCATCCGCGTGGTCGAGGGGTGTCCCTTCCACTGCGATCCGGACGCGCCGTGG
>WFWG01000031.1 GCA_015491235.1 Ardenticatenaceae bacterium | reverse complement strand
CCTCTGAGGTCTCCGAAGGAGTACGCGACCTCATGCCATTTCCACGCCCAAGAAGAAAAAAATGGGGAACGAAAGCTATCCTCTCCCCCATCGAGCATCGCTAACGTGGGCGACGCCTAGGACCACCTGCGGGGCGACTTCGCATCAGGAGCCAAAGGCCACTTCCTGGCCGACGCCCCGCTCGCGGGCGCGCTCGTAGACCACGGCAGCCAGCGCCACGTCCCACAGCGCGATGCCCTGCGACTCGAAGAGGGTGATGTCTTCCGAGGTCCGGCGTCCAGGGAGCAAGCCGGCCACCACGTCAGCCAGCGGGCGCACCCGCTCCCAGGCGAGCGCGTTGCGCTGGTAGGCCTGCACCAGGTCACCTGACTCGAAGCGCGCCTGCTGCACGTCGTCCACGAAGATGGCCGTGGCGCGGCGCACGGCTTCCGCGTCCAACTCGGCCCGGATGGCGGCGTTGGACCCAGCCGCGTTGATGTGAACGCCTGGTTGAACCAGGTCTCCTTTGAAGAGGGGGGCGCGAGCCGTCGTGATGGTGGTGATAATGTCTGCCCCATCAAGGGCAGCCTCCGGCGCGTCAACGGCCCGCACTTGAAGTCCCAGGCGGGCGGCCATGCGCTCGGCAAAGGCGTGGCGGCGCGCCGGCGTGCGGCTGTAGACGCGCACCTCGCGCAGCGGGCGCACGGCGGCGATGGCCTCCAATTGTGTTTCCGCCTGGTAGCCCGCGCCGAAGAGGGCCAGCGTGCCAGCGTCGGGGCGGGCCAGGTATTTGGTCGCCACGCCGCTGGCCGCTCCCGTGCGCAATTGGCCCAGGCGCTCGGCTTCCAGGATGGCAAGGAGCGCCCCACTGGTGACGTCATACAGATGGACGACGAAGCGTGCCCCCTGCCGCGTGGTGGTGTAAGCCTTGATGTAAGCCTTGAAGCCCCAGTAGCCCCGCTCCACCAGGGCTGCCCCCATGAGGTGGAGCGTGCCGTGGGGCTGGCGCACGCGCCGGCGCGGCTGGTTGATGCCCGTGCCGCGAGCCTGCTCGAGAAAGCTCCCCTCCACGGCGGCCAGGGCGTCCTCCATTGTGACCAGCGCGTTCACGTCCGCCTCTTTCAAGAGCAAGACGGGCATGATTGCTCCTCCTAGCGGTAATCGAAGACCACTTTGATGCTTCCCGTGCGCTTGTCCAGCGCCGTGCGGATGGCCTCGCGCCACTGCTCGAGCCTGAAGCGGTGTGTGATGAGCCCCTCCGTGGTCAACTTGCCCGCGCGGAAGAGTTCAATCACCACGTCATACGTGCGGCGGTGTTCGCCGTGCCAGCACTCCGCGCCGTGGGCGTAAATCCCCACCAGGTCCACCTCCTGATACCAGACGGGCGTCAGGTCCACCTTCATAGGGGCCAAGGTGATGCCCACCAGCACCACGGTGCCCCGGGCGCGGGCCAGCCGCAGGCTCTCCTGGAGCGTGCGGGCGGACCCCACGCAGTCGTAGACCACGTCCCACCCGCCGAGGGCCATGCGGTTGTCGAACATGCCGGTGTAAACTTTGGCGTCCGTCAGCCGGGCCGCCGCCTCGAAGGGGTCGCCGCGCAAGAGCACCTCGTCGGCGCCGAGGCGCCGGGCCATCTCGGCCTGGTGGGGGTAGCGGGCCAGGGCGGTGATGTGACAGTCGGGCTGGACCGCGCGCGCCGCCTGCACCACATTGAGGCCCACAATGCCACACCCCACCACCAGCACGCGCGCGCCCGGTTCCGGCGGGCGGCGCAACACGGCCCGCACGGCCGTGCTGAGTGGTTCCACCATCATGGCCTGGTCGTCGTCCAGGTCGTCGGGCACGCGGTAGACTTCCGTCTCGTGGGCGGTGAAGCCGTCGCCCCAGCCACCGCCCACGCCGCGCGGCCCCACGCCGGCCGAAGCGTTCTCGCACAGCGTGAAGTTGCCGGCCGCGCAGTGCCGACAGGGCGGCTCGATCTCCTGACTCAGACACGTGGCCCCCTGGAAGCGCGTGTCCATAATCACGCGGTCGCCGGGGCGCAGGGTGGTCACCCCCTCGCCCACTTCCACTACCTCACCCACCACCTCGTGGCCCAGGTAGAAGCGCTGGTTGCCGGGCAGGGCCGCGGGCGCAATGGTGGGGTCGGCTTCGGCCATGAGCAGAGCCAGGTCGCTGGCACAAATGCCGCACTGGAGGTTGCGCACGCGCACCCAGCGGGGGCCAGGCAGGGGTGGATCGGACAGGTCCGCGAAGTGGGCCGGGGAGAGCCGGCTGAAAACCACGTCCTGCCAGGCGCGCTTGAGGGCTTTCACCGCCAGCAGGCGCGGAATGTCCTTGTCCACGTAGATGGCCCGCATGGTTGGCCGACCTCCTTGTCCTGTGAAAACGGGCAAAGCACGGTCGCACAGTCCTGCTGACTATACCCGAGTCCTGCGCTGTGGGCAAGAAGAGGCAGCCT
>WFWG01000030.1 GCA_015491235.1 Ardenticatenaceae bacterium | reverse complement strand
TCAAAGTACTTGTAGGCCCCCTGCACGACCATGCGGGACGCCTCGCCCAGCGGGCAGAAGCACTTGTTGGTCATCTGGTCGCTGACGGCCTTGAGCAACTCCACGTCCCGCCGCGAGGCGTGGCCGGAGAGAATGCGGTCGGCCAGCATTTTCTGCCAGTAGGTCCCCTCCCGGCAGGGACTGCACTTGCCGCACGACTCGTGCTTGTAGAAGGCCACCTGCTTGGCAATCACCCAAGCAATGTCGGTGTGGTCGTCCAGGACGATGACGCCGCCCGAACCGCCCATCGAGCCGGCGGCCGCCAGGTCGTCGAAGGTGAGGGGCACGTCCAGATGCTCCGGCGTGAGCAGTGGCGCCGACATGCCGCCGGGAATGAAGGCCTTCAAGTTGCGCCCCTTCCAGATGCCGCCAGCGTGCTCGAAAATCAACTCGCGGGCGGTGACGGAAGTGGGCAACTCGTAGTTGCCGGGGCGCACCACGTGGCCGCTGACGCAGTAGACGCGCGTGCCCGGCGTGCGCTCGGTGCCCCACTGGCGGTACCATTCCGGCCCGTGCTGCAAGATCATGGGCAAGTTGGTGAGCGTCTCGACGTTGTTAATCACCGTGGGCTTCTGCCACAGGCCGTGGGTGGCCGGGAAGGGCGGCTTGAGGCGTGGCTGGCCCAAGTAGCCCTCAATGCTGCTGAGCTGGGCCGTCTCCTCGCCGCAGATGTAGGCACCGGCTTCCGGGTGCAGGTAAATGTTGAGGCTGAAGCCGGTGCCCTGAATGTCCTCGCCCAACCAGCCGTGGGCGTGGGCGTCGGCGATGGCGCGGCGCAACTGCCGGGCCGCGAAGGTGAACTCGCCCCGGTGGTAGATGTAGGCCGTGTTGGCCTGAATGGCGTAGGCCGCGATGATGATGCCCTCGATGAGCTGGTGGGGGTTGTTCTCCACAATCTCGCGGTCCTTGAAGGTGCCCGGCTCCCCCTCGGCAAAATTGCACACCAGGTACTTGGGGAAGACATCCTTGGGCACGAACCCCCACTTGACGCCGGCCGGGAAACCGGCGCCGCCACGGCCCCGCAGCCCAGATTGCTTGACCAACTCGATGACCTCGTCGGGCGACTTTTCCAGAGCTGCCTGCAAGCCCTTGTAACCGCCGTGGGCTACGTATACCTCGTACTGGTCAATGTCGGGAATTTCCCGGTGTCGCAGGACAATGTGGACCTGGTCCATAGGTTCAACCCCTGTCAGGTTCAGCGTCATAGACTGTTTCGTCGTCTCCGGCCAGGAACGGTCCAGCCGCCGGACGACTCCACGCCGCTTCTTCCCCTGTGCCGTTCGACTCAGGGAGAAGGGCGTCCCGTTCGTTCACTCTTCCACCGCCTCCCTGGGCACAAAGCGCAACCCCTTGCCGTTGGGCGGCAGGCCGTGAGCGCGCACCTGTTCGATAATTTCGTCCAGCTTCTCGCGCGTCAGGTGCTCGAAGTACTGGAAATTGATCTGCATGACGGGCGCCGTGCCACACGAGGCCAGGCAGACGGCCTCCTGGACCGTGAAGAGCCCGTCGGGTGTGGTTTCGCCATCCCCGATACCCAGCTTCTCCAGCAAATAGTGGTAGAGTTCCTCAGCCCCCACCAGAGCGCAGGGCAAATCGGTGCAGAAGCGGATGACGAACTTGCCCACCGGCTCCAGGTAGAAGAGCGAGTAGAAACGGGCCACGCCGTACACGTCGGTGGGGTCGAGCTCCAGAATCTCGGCCACCTCGCGGATGGCTTGTGGCGTCAGGTAGCCGTACTCGTCCTGGGCCAGGTAGAGCAGCGGAACCAGGGCGGCCCGCTTTTCCGGGTAGTGGCTGAGCAGTTCTTCGACTTCGGCCGCTCGTTTCTGGCGCAACACGGTCTCCTCCCCGTTGGCTAGCGGTCAATTTCGCCCAGCACAGGGTCCAGGCTGGCAATGATGGCGATCAGGTCGGCCACCAGGCCGCCCTCGGCCATGTGGGGCATGGCTTGCAAGTTGGCAAAGCTGGGCGCGCGCACGTGTACGCGGTAGGGCCGCGCGCTGCCGTCGCTGACCACGTAGAAGCCCATCTCCCCGCGCGGCGACTCCACCCAGGCATACGCTTCGCCGGGCGGCACGCGCATTCCCTCCGTCCAGAGCTTGAAGTGGTGAATCAGCGCCTCCATCGAGAGGTAGATTTCCTCCTTGGGCGGCGGCGCCACCTTGTGGTTGTCCACGCGGAAGGGACCACCCGGCAACTTCTCCAACGCCTGGCGGATGATTTTGACGCTCTCGCGCATCTCCTGCACCCGCACCCGATAGCGGTCGTACACGTCGCCGTGGGTGCCCACCGGCACGTCGAAGTCGAATTCGGGATAAACCGAGTAGGGCATCGTCTTGCGCAAGTCCCACGCCAGGCCGGTGGCCCGCAAAATGGGACCTGTCACGCTCAGGCTCAGGGCCGTCTGCGTGTCAATGACGCCGATTCCCTGGGTGCGGTCCTTCCAGATGAGGTTGTCGGTGAGCAATTGTTCGTAGTTGTCCACGCGCTCGGGGAAGAGTTCGATGAAATTGGAGACTGCCTCCTCGAAGCCGTCCGGCAAATCCCAGGCCAAGCCACCGGGCCGGAAGTAAGAAGCCATCATGCGAGCGCCGGAGACCATCTCGAAGATGTCCAAAATCATCTCGCGCTCGCGGAAGCAGTAAAGGAAGACGCTGAGGGCCCCGATGTCGAGCGCGTGGGTGCCCAGCCAGACCAGGTGGCTGGCAATGCGCTGCAACTCGCCCAGGATAACGCGGGCGTACTCGGCGCGCGGCGGGATTTCGATCTCCAGCAGCTTCTCCACCGCCATGCAGAAACACCAGGTGTTGAACATGTTGGAAAGGTAGTCCAGCCGGGGCGTTAGCGTAACGCCCTGCTCGTACTTCTTGTGCTCGAAGGTTTTCTCGATGCCGGTGTGCAGGTAGCCGATGTCCGGCTCCACCCGCACCACCGTCTCGCCGTCGAGCTCCAGGAAGAGGCGCAACACGCCGTGGGTGGAGGGGTGCTGCGGCCCCATGTTGAGCAGGAAGCGCGGACCCTTCTCTCCCTCCTCCCAGGTGGGGATGAGCATCTGCTCAATGCGGCGCTCGCGCTCCCGCTCGATTTCGGCCACGTCGGCGGGCATGTCCCGGCCCAAGAACCACTTGATGGCGTTCTGTACCAGTCCCATAGCTCTTCCTGCCCCCTACTGTTTGGCGTAGGGCTTTTTGCGCTGAATTTCCTCCACGTTGTGGGTGAACTGCACCGGCTCGTATCCCAGCGGAAAGTCCTTGCGCAGCGGGTGGCCGTCCCAGTCCTCGGGCATGAGGATGCGCTTGAGGTTGGGATGGCCCTCGAACTCGATGCCGAACATGTCGTAGACTTCGCGCTCGTAGAAGTTTGCGCCGGGCCACACGTCGGTCACGGTGGGCACTTTGGGCTTCTTGCCCCCCACCGGCACCTTGAGGCGCAGCCGCTGGCGACGGGAAACGGAAAGCAGGTGGTAGACCACCTGAAAGCGCGGCTCGTTGGGCAGATAATCCACCGCCGTGATGTCAACACACACCTCGAAGCCCAGTTCGTCCCGCAGCCAGCGGGCCACTTCGGGCAGCGCCTTGGCCTCCACCACCACGGTCGTCTCGCCCAGGCGGTGGACCACCTCCTGTACCGCTTCCGGGAAGCGTTCCTGAAGCTGTGCGGCTGGCGAGTTCGGCTGAATCTGAGCCTGCCTAGTCCCATGAGCAGTCATTGGCATTCCCTCACCCGAACAAAGAGCAATGCATTCCAGAAGGGCATCGCCCCCTCATGCTTTCCTTGGCAGAAAAAAGGGCGTCACCCTTCTCCGGACGCCCCCTTGCCCCAGTGCTCCTCCGGTTGTTCTGTGCAGCTCCCCTGTCAGTCCAGCGTTCCTCCAGCACGGTTACCCCAAGGTCTGCTTGCCCACGTGGACAAGCTCACCCTGTCGTTCAGCCATAATCTTCTTCTGGAGCTGCATGATGCCGTCAATCAGCGCCTCGGGGCGTGGCGGGCAACCGGCCACGTAGACATCCACCGGCACGATCTCGTCCACGCCCTGCACGATGGCGTAATTGTTGAAAATGCCGCCACAGGCGGCGCAGTCGCCCATCGCGACGACGTATTTGGGCTCCGGCATCTGGTCGTAAAGCCGGCGGAGCACGGGAGCCATCTTGCGGCTGAGGCGCCCGGCCACGATCATCAGGTCCGACTGGCGGGGCGAGGCGCGCATGAGCTCCATGCCGAAGCGGGACATGTCGTAGCGGCTGGCCTGGGCGGCCATCATCTCGATTGCACAACACGCCAGGCCAAAGAGCATGGGCCAGATGGAATTGGCCCGCGCCCACGCCACCGCCTGCTCAACTGTTGTCAGCACGATGCCAGGCGTACCGCTCTTCGTGGGATCCAGAACCGGCAGATCGTGCTTCTCTGCTACTCCCATTCCAGCGCTCCTTTCCGCCACACGTAGACGAAGCCGGCCACCAGCAGCGCGATGAACATGAACATCTCCAACAAGCCGAAGACACCAAGCTGGCGGTACACCAGGGCCCACGGGAAGAAGAAAATAATTTCGATGTCGAAGATGATGAACAAGGTTGCGATGAGGTAGAACCGAATGGGCATGCGCTGCATGGCCCGCCCCACGGGCACCATGCCGGACTCGTAGGGCATGAGCTTGCGCGGCGTGGGTCGGTGAGGCCCCATCAGCCGCCCGGCAACCATAATCAGCACAGCCACGGCTGTACTGAGAACAAAGAGCACCGTTATAGCAACGTATGAGGCCATTGCTCCCCCCTATTTCGAGTCGTGGGGCGAAGTGCGCCGTTTGGCTTTCAGCGCTCGACGGTTGACTTCTCGGCTTCCTTGGCCGCCCGCTCGGCCTCCTCCTGCTCCCACGCGCGCGGGTGCGTCTCAGCGTAGTAACGTGTGCTGACCAGAAGTTCCTGCATGTCCAGCACCCAGGACTCGTGGCGCTCGTAGGTCGAAATTTCGTAGTCGTGGTTCATCTTGATGGCGTCGAAGGGACAGTATTCGGCGCAGAAGCCACACTGCATACAGATAGACGTGTCAATGTAGAATTCCGCGCACTGGGGAATCGTCTTGCCCGCGCTGTCCTTGGCCTGCACAATCCAGATGCACTGGGGCGGGCACACTTTGGCGCAGATGCCACACGACGTGCAACGGATGTCGCCGGTGTCCTCCTCATAGATGAGCATGGG
>WFWG01000029.1 GCA_015491235.1 Ardenticatenaceae bacterium | reverse complement strand
TACTTGCGCGAGCAAGGGCTACGCCTTCCCTTCCCGCCACGCCTTGGAGAACACAACACCAAGGTGTACGGCGAGGTGCTGGGATACGATGCGGAGCAGTTAGCCGCATTGCGGGAGCGGGGAGTGGTGTAGGAGGGAATAGGCGATGTCTGTGGTAAGCATCGAATTGCCGCCTGAAGTCGCTCATTTTGTTCACAGTGAAGCCGAGCGATCCGGGGTGGATGAAAAAGAAATTGTGGTAGATCTCTTGAAAGCAGGCTTCGAGCAGAAGTTGCGAGAACTGTACGCCCAATACCAGCAAGGTGAAATCAGTCTAGGATTTCTGGCTGAACAACTTGGCGTGGGTGTCTGGCAAGTATACCATCTGCTCGAAGAACGAGGGCTGCGAACGGCGAACATCTAGGTGAACTTTATAGGGAGACCAGTATGGATTTCCGCTTCACTGAAGAGCAAGAACTCTTCCGCCGCACCGTCGCCGACTTCGTGGACCGCGAGGTCGTTCCCGTGGCCCAGGAACTGGACGAGCGGGAGGAATTCCCCTGGGCGCTCTTTCGTAAGGTGGCCGAGCTGGGGTGGCTGGGGGTGCGCTACCCCGAGGAGTACGGCGGCGCCGGGGCGGACAACATCACCTTCAACCTCATGTGTGAGGAACTGGCGCGGGGCTCCCTGAGCCTGGCAGCTACCGTCGCCATGCAGGGCCTCATGGGCACCGACTTCCTCTACCGCTTCGGCACTGAGGAGCAAAAGCAGCGCCTGCTGGTGCCCGCGCTGCGGGGCGAGAAGGTGGGCACCATCGCCATGACGGAGCCGGGCGCCGGCTCGGACCTGGGCGCTATTCGCACCACGGCCGTGCGCCAAGGCGACGGCTACGTGCTCAACGGCACCAAGATGTGGATCACCAGCGCCACCGTGGCCGACTTCTTCACCGTGGCCGCCAAGACCGACCCCGAAGCGGGCTTCAAGGGGGTGGACCTCTTCCTGGTGGAAAAGGGCACGCCGGGCCTCAGCGTGGGACGAAAGATTCGCAAACTGGGCACGCGCGGCTCCGAAACGTCGGAGGTCATCCTGGACAACGTGTGGGTGCCGGCCGAAAACCTCTTTGGGGGCCGGGAAGGTCAGGGCATGAACCTGCTGCGCGGCATCCTGAACGAAATCCGCGTGATGACCGGCGCCCTCAGCGTGGGCTTGGCCCGGGCTGCCCTTGATGCCGCCGTTCGCTACGCCAAGGAGCGAGAGGCTTTCGGGCGCCCCATCGTGAAGTTCCAGGCCATCCAGCACAAGCTGGCCGAAATGGCCACCCGCCTGGAGGCCGCTCGAACCCTGGTCTACCGGGCCGCCTGGTTGATTGACCAGGGCACACCCGACGTCAAACTCTCGGCTATGGCGAAACTCTTCGCCTCGGAGACAGCCAACTACGTGGCCGACGAGACCACCCGCATCTTCGGCGCTTACGGCTTCGCCATGGAGTACGAGGCCCAGCGCTACTTCCGGGACGCCCGCTTCCTGCTTTACGGCGGCGGCACGTCGGAAATTCTGAGGAACATCATCGCGCGGGAGTTGACCCGCTGAGAGCCTGAAAATGCGACTCGAGGAGGAGGCCCAATGAGCAACAAGCCGCGTGGTCGCACGTTCGACCAGTTCGACGTGGGTGAAGTTATCACCACCGCCCGGCGCACCGTGACAGAGGCGGACATCGTGAACTTTGCTGGCCTGTCCGGCGACTTCAACCCCCTGCACACCGACGAGGTCTTTGCCAAGGAGACCCCCTTCGGCACCCGCATCGCCCACGGGATGCTGGTGGCTTCTATTGCCACGGGGTTGGCAAACCAACTCGGCGTCTTCGAGGGGACCACCATTGCGCTCCTGGAGCAGACCGTGCGCTACAGGGGCGCCGTCTTCCCGGGGGACACGATTCACCTGGAGCTGCGTGTGGCTGACAAAAAAGAGAGCTCCAAGCCGGATCGGGGCGTGGTCACTTTCGAGGCCACCATCAAGAACCAGCGGGGCGAGGCGGTCATCGAAGGGCAGTGGGTGTTGCTCATGCGGCGTGGGTAATGTGTGGCCCTGCACCCAGGACAAGCGGCTCTCACCAAAACAGCAAATACTCATTGCGTGAACAAAAGGCCAGGTCTTGCGATAAGGAGTTACACGGTTAGTCTTGGACAGATGGAAATCCGTGCAATCCGTGGTTTTTATCCTGTAACCGCCTTCGGCCGAATTTCTGAACGCTCTCGAAGGAGGGAACCGTCATGCGTTTGAGGGATCGTGTCGCGCTCATTACGGGCGCTGGACAGGGAATCGGGCGTGCTACGGCCTTGCGCTTTGCCATGGAAGGCGCGCGCGTGGCCGTCAACGACGTGGACCAGGAGGCGGCTGAGAAGACGGTTTCGCTCATCCGGCAGGCTGGCGGGACGGCCCGCTTCGTTCCGGCCGACGTGACGAAGCGGGAGGAAGTGGAGACCATGATCAACCGGATTGTGGAACGCTGGGGCCGGCTGGACATCCTCATCAACAACGCCGGCATCACGCGCGACGCCTTAGCCGTGCGCCTCAAGGAAGATCAGGTGAAAATGATGGACGAAGCGGCCTGGGACGCGGTCATCAACGTGAACCTGAAGGGTACCTTCCTCTGCGCTCAGGCCGCGGCCGTGCCCATGATTCGCCAGCAGTATGGCCGCATCGTGAACACGGCGTCCATTGGCATGTTGGGCAACATTGGCCAGGCGAACTACAGCGCCTCCAAGGCCGGTGTGGTGGGCCTCACCCGCACATTGGCCCTCGAGTGGGCCCGCTACAACATTACGGTCAACTGCATCGCACCCGGCGCCGTGGAAACGCGCATGACGGACGCCATTCCCGAAAAAATCAAGGAGGGGCTTATCCGGCGCATTCCCCTGCGCCGCATGGCAAAGCCCGAAGAAGTGGCGGCGCTGCACCTCTTCCTCGTCAGCGACGAGGCTTCGTACATCACCGGCCAGGTGATTTTCATTGACGGCGGGTTGTCGGTGGGCATCTGCGGCGGATGAGCGCTGAGCGCCGACACCGGCCACCGACCAAGGAGGGCAACATGCGCTTTGAGAACGTTTTCATTCCGTACAGCGGATACTGGAGTACACCGTTCTGCCGCTGGCAGGGGAGCTTCGCCCACCTTCACGCCCTCACCTTTGCCGCCGACGTGGCCCGGCGGGCACTGGAGGAGCGCCAGATTGACCCGCAGGTGTTCGACGCCCTGCACCTGGGCATGACCGTGCCCCAACAACACTGCTTCTACGGCGCCCCTTGGGTGGCCGGGCTGATTGGGGCCACGGGCATCACCGGGCCCACCATTGGCCAGGCGTGTGCCACCTCCGCGCGCGTGCTGGCCAGCGCGGCCTCTCAGGTGGAAGCAGGCGGCAGCCAGACTATCCTGACGATTACGTGCGACCGCACCAGCAACGGGCCCCACATTTACTACCCAAACCCCTTGGGGCCCGGCGGCAAGGGGGACACCGAGGATTGGGTGTGGGACAACTTCAACTGCGACCCCTTCGCCCAGAACGCCATGATCGAGACGGCCGAGAACGTGGCGCGGGAATGTGGCATCACCCGCGAGGAGCAGGACGAGATGACCCTGCTCCGCTACCATCAGTATCAGGAGGCACTGAAGGACGACGCCGCCTTCCACCGCCGCTTCATGGTCACCCCCATCGAAGTGCGCGACCCGTCGGGCCGCAAGGTGGTGGCGACCGTCACGGGCGACGAGGGCATCTATCCCACCACCGCCGAAGGACTGGCCCGGCTGAAGCCCGTGCTGGAGGGAGGCACCGTCACCTACGGCAGCCAGACTCACCCAGCAGACGGCAACTGCGGCCTCATCGTGGCCACGCGGGAGCGGGCGCGCGAACTGAGCCGTGACCCCAACATTGAAATCCAGGTGTTGGGCTTCGGCGAGGCTCGGGCCAAGCGCGGCTTCATGGGCCAAGCCCCTGTCCCTGCGGCCTACAACGCCCTGAAGGCCGCCGGCGTGCGCCTGGAGGACGTGAAAGCCTTCAAGACCCACAACCCCTTTGCCGTCAACGACGTGTACTTCTGCCGCGAGACCGGCGTCGCACCGGAGGCCGTCAACAATTACGGCTCCTCCCTCATCTGGGGCCACCCCCAGGGGCCAACGGGCATGAGGCTCATCATGGAACTCATCGAGGAGTTGGTGCTGAAAGGCGGCGGCTACGGCCTCTTCACCGGCTGCGCGGCAGGAGATACAGCGGCTGCGGTAGTAGTAAAGGTGACAGGATAGTCTTGTATGGAAAGCCAAGAATTGATAGAGGTGTTGAGAAAGTTAGATAAACACCTGTCCGTACCACTGGATCTCGTTCTAATTGGCGGTGCTGCGATGATTTTGCACTTTGGTGCACAGCGTGCAACACGCGATGTTGATGTGTTAGTACTTCAGGGCAATGTAACAGAATTGCGTAAGGCGGTTAAAGCCATTGCCATCGAATACGGACTGCCTGAAAATTGGCTGAACGATGCAGCGAAAGGATTTGCGGACATTCTTCCTCCCGATTTCCGCCAGCGCCTTGTTTTTCTGGATTTCGGCTTTCGGCACCTCCGGCTGTATGTACTTGGACGCCCTGAGCAGGTCGCCATGAAAATCGTCGCTTTGCGTGAGCAGGATTTGGAGGATTTGGAAGTGCTGCTCCCCCAACTCTCTGAAACGGAGAAAAGAACTGTCGTTGGCATTATGCATCACGTTAGCAAATTTCGCCCAGATTGGGCGCAAAGAATGCGGTATTTCCTGGAGGAGCAAGGATGGAGGATCGAATAGAGCACCTGTTTCAAAAGTGGCACAAGTTAGGAGGAGCGGTGCTTCTTAAAGATGAGGATCAGAACGTCTTTGTAGAGAGTCCGGAAGAAGTAATCGCCGAAAGTACCGCTCACTGTCGGGATTCCGGGCGTTTGACATGGGTGGTGCTTGACTGGCTTATCCGTCATGTGGACGAAATAGACGAGGAAAAGCTTATCGAAGAAACGAAGAAACAGGGAGACTTGTCTGTTCTCGGCGTCTTGTGTGATGCAGCACATTTACGCCGTCCCCACCCGAAATTCGAGCGAATCATGACACAGTGCGTCCCACACGAACGCTTGGAGCCTTTTTTCCACCGAGTTGCCAGAAGTCCTCTGGCTACCCGGCTAACGGAGGAAAACGCGCTGGAGGTTTTCCGCAGGTGGAACTATCTGTGCAACGAGTTGCGGTATCTGGTAGATGAGGGGAAATCGGAGCAAGTTGCTTGAACGAGGTGATAAGATGAGCCAGAGACCTGTGCGCGTCTTGATCGCCAAGCCGGGCCTTGACGGTCACGACAAAGGAGCCAAAGTCGTCGCTCAGGCACTGCGGGACGCCGGGTGTGAAGTCATTTACACCGGCTTGCACAAAACTATTGACGAAATCGTGGAGGTGGCCCTTCAGGAAGACGTGGACGTGATTGGCCTCTCCATTCTTTCCGGGGCTCACCTGCCACTGACTGAGCAACTCATGCGTCGCCTGCGCGAGGAGGGCATGGAGGACGTAGCTGTCATTGTGGGCGGCAACATTCCCCACCAAGATCGCCCCAAGTTGCTGGAGTTGGGGGCGACCGCCGTCTTTGCGACTGGCTCACGGCTCGACGAAATTACCGCGTTTGTGGTGAAGATAGGGCAACGGGCTAGGAAAAAACCTTAAGACTAAGAGCGGAAGAGACGCATGAAAAACATACCAGACTTACACGATTGGCAGAAAATGAAAGCAATTCACCCCCTGTTTCCTCACATTGTCCGGGAAGTATTACGCCATGTGCCGGCTACCCAAACACTTGTGCTTTACGGCTCACAAGTGACGAAAGATACAGATGCCTACAGCGACTACGACGTGTTGATCATCACTCCCGCGGAAAAGGTGCCCGATTTTGACGAGCGAGCAGCTATCGAGAAGAATCTCGCGCAACAGTACGGCATCAGAACACAGGTCATGGCTACTTCGCCGTCAGCTCTCTGGTTGGAACTTCGTTTGAACCCCTATGTACGGCACTGGATAGAACACGGAATCGTTGTGGGAGACAATACAGTATTCTCAGATCCGCTCCCGCCCCTAGCCAAGGAAGGGGCACGAGTTAGCCTGGGAAGCATTGAGACCGACCTCGAACTGATGACTGAAGAAAGCAACGGGCGCCGTTCACAGGCTGAAGTCCTCTACCGCGCTCTGCGGATGCTTTTGCTGCTACGAGCAGCTATATGCGGCAATTATTCATTCGACGTGCGAGAGGAAGCTGAAAAGCGGTTAGGAACTACACTCGTCCGCCGCCTGCGTAACCCGAAGGGGCGACTATCAACACATGACCTGACACGTTTGAAACAGGAAGTCCAAACCTTGCTCAAAGAAGTTCGTGCATTGGTAAACCTTATGCCAGAGAACACTTCAGACGAAGAGTTGAGAAGGCATGTTTGGATTTACAAGCAGGAAGCTGTTTGATGTCGCCTAGTCGAAAAAAGGACATTCAAAAAATCGGCAACCTTATTGGAAATGCAGCTGTTCACCTTGTCTTGTATCGCGGTCAATACAAGCGTATAGCTGAAGCTTTGCTCTATTTCGGACAGGCTAGCGAAGTCGCCGAGTTACGCACCTGGAACGAGCAAGAAATTCTGCGCTGTCGGGAGCGAGCATATCGTCGAGCAGCGGCAGAATTGCGAAGGCGACTCCCTTCGCATCAGAAGAACTTATACGACGAACTGCTCACCCAAGCGCAGGGTGAAATTGACACTTTCATTGCTCAAGAAATGGAAAAGGGGAGGTAAAACTCATGGGAAAAGAAATAAAACTCCGCAAGGTGGTGCTGGAATCGGGCATCGAGGTCAAACCCATTTACCGCCCCGAGGACATCGCCCACATTGACTACGAGCGAGACATCGGCGAGCCGGGCGAGTATCCCTTCACGCGCGGCATCCACAAGTACATGTACCGCTATCGCCCCTGGACCATGCGCCAGTACGCTGGCTTCGGCACACCAGCCGAAACCAACGAACGCTTCAAGTTCCTCATCGCCCACGGCCAGAATGCCCTCAACGTGGCTTTCGACCTCCCCACGCAAATGGGCTTGGACTCCGACGACCCCATGGCCTACGGCGAGGTGGGCCGCGTGGGCATGGCCGTGGACACGCTCAAGGACATGGAGGTGGCCTTCGAGGGCATCCCCATTGACAAGATCAGCGTCTCCCTGACGGTCAACGCCGTCACGCCCATCATCCTGGCCATGTACCTGACCGTGGCCGAAAAGCAGGGTGTGCCGCTGGACCAGGTGCGTGGCACCACCCAGAACGACATCTTGAAAGAATACATCGGGCGTGGCGCCTGGATCTTCCCCGTGGAGCCGTCCATCCGACTCATCGGCGACACGATTGAATTCTGCGCCAGGGAGGCCCCCAAGTATTACCCGGTGAGCGTCTGCGGCTACCACATTCGCGAGTCGGGGGCCACGCCAGCCCAGGAAATCGCCTTCGCCTACTGCATCGCCAAGGCCTACATTGACGAAGTGTTGAAGCGAGGTCTCTCGGTAGACGACTTCGCGGGGCGCATCTCCTTCAACTTCAACATCTTTGGCAACATGTGGGAGCAGGTGGCCAAGTTCCGCGCCGCCCGCCGGCTGTGGGCGCGCATTATGAAAGAAGAGTATGGCGCCCAGAAGCCCGACACGATGAAGATGAAGATGATTGCTGGCGGCGGCGGCAGCGGCCTGACCATCGAGGAGCCGGAGAACAACATCGTGCGGGGCGCCTACTACGCCCTCATCGCTGCGCTGGGCGGCGCCCAGACCAGCGCCCTCTGCTGCTACGACGAGGCCTACACCATCCCCAGCCCCAAAGCCTCGCTCATCTCCCTGCGCACCATGCAGATTCTGGCCGAAGAAATGGGCATGTGCGACACCGTGGACCCCCTGGCCGGGTCCTACTACATCGAGTGGTTGACGACCGAGATGGAGAAGCGCATTGTGGCCGAAATGCGCCGCGTGGACGAGGAGTGGGGCGGCATCGTCAACGCCGTCAGCCAGGGGCTGGTGCAGGCTGAAGTGGCCCGCCAAGCCTACGAGTACGAGCGCAAGCTCCAGAGCGGCGAGATCGTCAAGGTGGGCGTGAACAAGTACCGGGTGGAGGATGAAGACTTCGTGCCCGAGATCGAACTGCACGAGTACCGCCCAGAGGCCATGGAAGAGCAGTTGCGCCGCCTGGCCCAGGTGAAGGCCGAGCGCGATCCGGTGGAGGTCGAGGCCGCCCTGGCCGAAGTGCGGGACGCCTGCGCTTCAGGCCGCAACGTTATGCCCGCCATGATGCGCGCCGTGCGGGCCTACTGCACTCTGGGCGAAATCGTGGCGGTAATGAAGGAAGTCTTCGGCGTCTACCAGGAGCCGGTGCGGATATGAGGCCCACACACCCTGAACGCTTTCCGGCGACGAATACCAGGCCCGTTCTGCACATGCCGCGTTCGAGCCTCGAGTGGGCCGTCGAGGCCCTCGCCCTTCTCGGCGTGGTCCTTACGGTGGCCCTGCCGGCTTTCTTCTGGGACAGGCTGCCCGACCGTGTGCCCACACACTTTGGGTTTTCCGGCCAGCCGGACGCCTGGGGCCCCAAGGCGTGGATATGGGTCGTGCCGGCCGTTTCCGTGGCGCTTTACCTGGGCCTCTCGTGGCTTGCCAGGTTCCCGCACCGCCTCAACTATCCCTGGCCAATTACGCCGGAAAACGCGCCAGCCCAGTACCGGTGTGCGCGCTGGCTGCTGCTCAGTCTGAAGGCGGTGATTGGGTGGACCTTTGCGTGGATTGTGTGGGGCACGATTCAAACTTCGCTGGGAAACGTCAGTGGCCTGGGACAAGCCTTTCTGCCGCTGACAGTGGGGGCAATCGCAGGAATTCTCGGACTTTACTTCGTCAAAAGTTATCGGCAGCGCTGAGTTGAAATGCCGGAATTCGTCATGACAGAGGAGGAATCCCATGCGCCTCGGCATTGACGTGGGTGGCACGTTCACCGACGTGGTGCTCATTGACGACCGCAGCGGTCGCATTCACTACACCAAGGTACTCACCACCCCTCGCAACCAAGCCGAAGGGGTCATCAACGGCATCGAAAAAATCCTCAACCTGGCAGGCTGCACCATGAAAGACGTGGACGCCATCGTCCACGGCAGTACCATTGGCACCAACGCGCTCATCGAGCGCAAGGGGGCCAAGACCGGCCTCATTACCACTGAGGGCTTCCGCGACGTGCTGGAAATCGCGCGCATCGAGCGCCCCGACGCCGGCCTCTACGACATGAACGTGGACCTCCCGCCGCCGCTGGTGCCCCGCTACCTGCGACTGGAAGTGCGCGAGCGGGTGGGCGCCGACGGCCAGGTGATTACCCCCCTGGACGAGGAGTCGGTCCGCCGGGCAGTCGAACAATTGAAGGCGGAAGGAGTCGAGTCCATCGCCGTCTGCCTGCTCTTTTCGTTCCTCAACCCAACCCACGAGCGGCGCGTGCGGGAAATCTGCCAGGAACTCTACCCCGAAGCGCCTGTCTCCCTCTCCTCGGACATCGCGCCAGAATTCCGCGAGTACGAGCGCACCTCCACCACGGTTATCAATGCGTACCTGCAACCCATCGTAGCCCGCTACTTGGACACCCTGGTGCGGCTCCTCCGGGAGCGATACGGCCACGTTGACCTGCGCATTATGCAGGCCAGCGGCGGCTCCATGACCGTGGAGGTGGCCCGCCGCCACGCCGTTCACACGGTCAACTCCGGCCCGGCAGGAGGCGTCGTGGCCGGCTCGTACATTGGCCGCCTGATGGGCGACAACCAGTTGATCACGGTGGACATGGGGGGCACCAGCTTTGACATCGGCCTGGTGGACCAAGGACAACCCCGCGTGCACTCGGAGAGCCAGTTCGAGGGGTATCCGGTGAAAATTCCCGCCGTGGACGTCCACGCCATTGGCGCCGGAGGAGGCAGCATCGCCTGGATTGACCAGGGCGGTGCCCTGAACGTGGGCCCCATCAGCGCCGGCGCCGACCCCGGGCCGGCCTGTTACGGTCAGGGCGGCGAGGAACCCACGGTGACCGACGCCAACCTGGTGCTCGGCCGTCTCAACCCCGACTACTTCTTGGGCGGCGAAATGCCCCTCTACCCCGAACTGGCCCGCCGAGCAATCGAAACGCGGGTGGCAAAGCCACTGGGCATGTCCGTGGAAGAGGCCGCCAGCGGCATCGTGCGGCTGGTCAACGCCAACATGGTGAAGGGCATCAGCGTCAGCTCCATCGAGAAAGGCTACGACGTGCGCGAGTTCACGCTGGTGGCCTTTGGCGGCGCGGGCGCACTGCACGCTGTGGAGTTGGCCGAAGCGCTGGGCATGAAAAAAGTCGTCGTTCCGCCCTATCCTGGTATCTTTTCCGCCTTGGGCCTGCTGGTCTCGGACACGCGCCACGACTACGTGCAAACCGTGGCCCTCAACGAACGGGAGGTGAAACCGGAGGACCTCCTAGAGGTGTTCCAACGACTCGAACAACAGGGGCTGGAGCAACTGCGTGCCGAACAAGTGCCGGAGGACCGCATCACCATCATCTGGTCGGCCGACCTGCGGTACGAGGGACAGTCCTACGAGCTCAACACCCCCGTTTCCCACCGCAACGGCCAGATGACTGGAGAGGACGTGCGGGAGACCATCCGCCGCTTTCACCAACTTCACCAGCGCATCTACGAGTATTCGTCGGTTGACGAGGCTGTGGAGTTCGTCAACCTGCGGGTGACCGCCATCGGACGGGTGCCGCCCATTTCCCTGGCCGCGGGCGAGCCGGCCGGCACCGACGCCTCGGCCGCGCTGAAGGGAGTTCGCCCGGTCTACTTCTTCGGCGCGGGCTTCGTGGAGTGCCCCGTGTACGACCGCGCGCGGCTCAGGCCGGGGAACGTGGTGGAAGGCCCCTGTTTGGTGGAGGAAATCGCCTCAACAACGGTGATCACGCCGGGGGCACGAGGAATGGTGGATGAGTATGGAAACATTATCGTTGTGCCGTAATCCGCTTTTCAATAAGCAGGACGTGCGCCGTTGGGTGTTGTGCGAACGGCAAAAAAGGAAGAAGAGGAGTGGGGGGCCCCCCCCACGCCC
>WFWG01000028.1 GCA_015491235.1 Ardenticatenaceae bacterium | reverse complement strand
ATGTTACCAAACGCAAGAGAAGTCTCATGGTAGACTACTTCGCCATCATTCACCGCTACATTCCGCCGAACAGCCGGGCCTATGCTTTCTACGTGCCCCACGTCACGCTGGTGACCGCCAAGGCCCTGCGCCTGGGGCGCGCGCTGGGCCTCTCGGCCGAGCGGTTGCGCTTCGTCGAGGAGGCCGGCATGTTGCACGACATCGGCATCGTGCGAGTCCACGAGCCCGAAATTGGCTGCACGGGGGACCTGCCCTACATCTGCCACGGCGTGGAAGGTCGGCGCATCCTGGAAGCGGAGGGGCTGCCGCGCCACGCGCTGGTGGCCGAGCGGCACATCGGCACCGGCCTGACCGCCGAAGAAATCGAGCGGGCCGGTTTGCCCCTCCCCCGGCGGGACATGCGTCCTCTCACGCTGGAGGAGGAGTTGATTAGTTATGCCGACCTCTTCTTCAGCAAAGTGCCGGAACGCCTCTGGTACGAGAAATCCGTTGCCGAAGTGCGGGCCGAAGTGGCCCGCTTTGGCCCCCGCGCCCTGGCCGTCTTCGAGGCGTGGCGGGTGCGCTTCGAGCCGGAGGCCGACGGACGTTCTGGGGCGGAGCGAAGCCGAGATGGTGAACGAGCCGCTGACCGCACATGACCCTCGCCTGCCCCTCGTGCGGGCCCGCGTGTTCGCCCTGGTGCGCTCGCTCTGGAAGGCGGGCGTCATTCGCCTGCCGCTGGAGCCGGCGCCACAGCGGGAGGCGTGGGCGTTCCTGCCGTTGGTGTGGCGGCTGCTCCAGGTGGAGATGTGGGGCAAGGTGCTGGCGGAGCAGGTGCTGCCCGGCCTGGAGCGTGCCCTGCACGCCGGCGGCGAGTGGGAGTCCGAAGACGCTCCCCTCCCGCCTACCGCGCCCCCCGACTGGCCGGGGTGTGGCGCGGCGCTGCACGTACGTTCGGCCGGTGCGCGGCCAGTCGTGCAGCGCCGCTGGCGCCGCACCTTCGACCTGCCCGAGAACCGGCTGGCGGCCTGGGGGTTGGACCGGCTCGTGGCCCAGGCCCAGCGCCTGGGGGCACCGCTGGCGGCCGCAGGCGTGCGTGACGCGCTGGCCGTGGCTTCCGCCCTGGCCGACCGACGCCGCCGTCCCCCGTGGTGCTGGGTAACGAGCCCAGCGCCGGCCGAAGCTCGCCGGGTCGAGCAGGCCGCCCGAAACCGCATCGCCGCCCTGGGCAGCCGCCGCCCGGCCTACCGCCGCCTGTGGGCGTGGTGGCAACAGTGGCGCCAGTGGGAGGTGCAAAGCGGCGGCGCCCTTCCCGCCGAGGACCCCGCCGTGGAGCCAGACCGCCTTTTCGAGTTGCTGGTGCTGCTGGAGTTGGTGCGGGCGTTGGGGCAACGCGGAACCGTGCGCCAGGTGCGCCCCCTGGCGGGCCCGGCCACGGCCCCCCTCTTCGTGGTCAATGGGCCGCGCCGCCTGCGCGTTTACTACCAGACGGGCGCCATGTTTCGGGCCACTCGGCGGCTGAAGGAGGTGGTGGGCATCCCCGACATCGTTATCGAGTTGGGGGAAGGCGGCCCCTACGTCCTGCTGGACGCCAAAAACTACGGCCCAGCCCACCACGCGGAAGCGCTCTACAAGATGATGGGCTACCTCTACAACTTTGGCTACCCCGACCGCTTCGAGGCCATCCGCGCTGGTGCGCTGGCCTTTTCCACCGCCGAGCGCGAGGGCACGGGACTTTATCGGTGGAGCACAACCGACGGGGGACAGTCGCTCCTCTCGTTCGTGGTTCCCCCTGTGCCGGAACGGGGATTTACAGGAATGGAAGCCTTCGTCGCCCTGTTGTTTCAGTAATCAGGGGTGCGGGGGGCCTGGGGCGCAGCGCTGCTGCGCCCCAGGCTGCTCACTGCCTACTGCTCACTGGGAACCTCCAGAGGAGCCCTGGGGCTAATGCGGCGAATCTTCTGGATAATGCGCTCGCGCTCGGCCGGGTCGGTCGTGGCCGCCAGCTTGGCGCGCAACTTGCGCAGCTTCTTGCGGCGGTGACGCCGGCGCCGAATTTCACGCACGCGCTCAGCACGATGTGTGGCCATAGGTGTTCCTCCGGTAAATAGTTTCCAACCGACACAACACGTGGTCGAATCGTCCGATTTGTCCCGTTCTGTTTCCGGTCGCTTATTATACTTGAGTTGTCCCTTCGTTCAAGTCGAATGACCTGGTGGAGGTGCGACGCACGTTGAACGTGCATCGCACCTTGGCCTTATACCAATTGCGTTTGGTAACGTCTCCTGCTCACAG
>WFWG01000027.1 GCA_015491235.1 Ardenticatenaceae bacterium | reverse complement strand
CGACGGGTGTGGACCCTGACTGAAGAGGGCCGGGTCTTGGCGGAATGGCTGTTTGTCCGTCAGGAAGAGGATGGCACCTGCCGTTTTTCCTTGTGTAACGCCTCGGAGGAGACGGCCTTGGCCCAACTGGCCCTGTGGCGAGCGCAGCGCTACTTTGCCGAACGCATTTTCCAAGATGTCAAGTCGGAAGCCGGCTGGGACGAATTGGTGGCGCGCAAATACCGGGCCTGGATGCACCACACGGCCTTGGACGCCCTGGCCTTGTGGTTCGTGGCCGAAACCAAGCTGGACTGGGCCCAGGCCTACCCTCGGGACCCAGCGCTGCAAGAGCAGTTGCAATTGGAGGTGTTGCCAGCCCTCTCGATGGCCAACGTGCGGGAATTGCTCAAGGCCGTGCTGCCTTTGCACCAGTTGTCGCCTGAAGAGGCCTCTCGCCTGGTGGTCAAACATTTGGTCAACCGCTCCCGTTCCACAAGTAGTCGCTTGAAGGCCCAACGTCAAGCCCGCGACCCAACCTGAAATCTAACAATGTCAAGCTTGGAACTCGCTGTTACTCACGGTATCACTGTTTACGATGCGGTGTACGTTACTTTAAGCGAACGTCTTTCTCTCCCTTTTGTCACCGCTGATGAAATTCTTGTGCGTCGTTTGGTTTCTTCTCGTTTTGACGTTCGCTCCTTGGCAGATTGGCCTTAAGTGCTCCCCAAACGGTAATGCTTATGTTCCCGTATACTTCGGAGGGCGCTTCTCCAGGAAGGCCCGCAGCCCCTCCAGGTGATCATTGGTGCGGCCAGCGAGTTCCTGCATGTCGGCCTCGTACTCCAGTGCCTCTTCCAGCGAGCTAGTAGCGGCGTAATCGAGGGCGCGCTTGATGTAGCCGATGACCTTCGTGGGCGCGTTGGCAAACTCGCCGGCCAGCTTGCGAGCATCCTCCATGAGAGCGTCGTCGGGCACGACCTTGTTGATGAGGCCCCATTCGTAAGCCTCCTGCGCGCTGATACGCCGGCCGGTAAGCATCATCTCGGCCGCACGGGCCATGCCGATGAGACGGGGCAACATCCAGGTGGAACCGCTGTCGGGCACCAGGCCCACCCGCACGAAAGCTTGCAAGAAAGAGGCGCTCTCGGCGGCTAACCGCAAGTCGCACGCCATGACGAGGCTCATGCCAGCACCAGCCGCCACGCCGTTCACGGCCGCGATGACCGGCTTGGGCAGTTGTCGGATGCGCAGGATGAGCGGGTTGTAGGTGTGGCGCAGGTGGGCCCCGTAATCCATGCGCCCGCCCGTGTCCAGGCGTTCCTTCACGTTCCCCAGGTCCTGGCCGGCACAGAAGCCGCGCCCCGCGCCGGTGAGAATGACAGCCCGAACCTCCTGATCCCGCCCGGCCTGTTTGAAAGCGTCCTGCAATTCGCTCAACATCGTGTCGTTGGCCGCGTTCAACTTGTCGGGCCGGTTGAGCGTGATGGTTAGCACCCCGTCCTCTTTCTCGAAAAGTATCGTTTCGTAGCCCATAGGACCCTCCTTTCCAGTAAACAGTAAGCAGTAAACAGTGATCAGTATCTTTCACTGCTTACTGATTACTGATCACTGTTTACTGATAACCGACTACCGCCCACTCCACGTTGGCTGACGCTTCTCCAGGAAGGCGGAGATGCCTTCCTCCTTGTCCTCGGTGCTGAAGAGCATGTAGAAGTTCTTGCGCTCGAATTCCAGCCCCTCGCTGAGGGGCAACTCGAAGGCTTTGAGCACAGCTTCCTTGGCGAGTTGAAGGGCGAGCGGCGCCTTGCGGGCCACCTGTTCGGCCAGGTCGAGGGCCTTCTCCAGGTAGAGTTCGGTGGGAATCACGTGGTTGACCAAACCGTGAGCCAGGGCCTCGCGGGCGGTGAGAAAGCGACCCGCGAGCACCATTTCCATCGCGATGGCCTTGCCCACCGCGCGCGTGAGGCGCTGGGTGCCCCCCGCGCCGGGCATGATGGCCAGGTTGATTTCCGGCTGGCCGAAGCGGGCCGTCTCGCTGGCTACGATCATGTCACAACTCATGGCCAGCTCATTGCCGCCGCCCAGACACCAGCCGCTCACTGCGGCGATAAGGGGCTTGGGGAAGGTGCGCACCACCTCCCACTGCTTGAACCGGTAGCTCTGGAGCATGTCCACCGTGGTCTTGCCGAGCATTTCGTTCACGTCGGCGCCGGCGGCAAAGGCGCGCTCGTTGCCGGTGATGACCACCGCGCGCACCTCGTCGTCTTGGGCGAACTCGGTGAGGGCGGCGGCCAACTCTTGCATGGTCGCCTGGTTGAGGGCATTCAACCGCTGAGGACGGTTGAGGCGAATAAGCCCCACGCCGGGGCGTGGCCGTTCCACGATGATGTTCTCGTACATATTCCCCCCTTTTCAGTTATCAGTGTTCAGTAATCAGTGATCAGTTCCTCTGCTTACAAAGCAATCCGCCATTCATCGCCGGTTACTGTTTACCGTTTTTCTGCTTACTGCTTACTGTTCACTGTTCACTGTTCACTGATTACTGGACCCTCAGCCCCGTTGGGCTTCCTGCATCCAACGCCGTTGAGCTTCCGTGCCCACGATGAAGCTGTACACGACGGCCAGGTTGAAACTCAACAACACCGTGCCCACCAGTGAAAGGCGACGCGCGTAGCTCCAGAGGAGGCTGACCACCAGCGTGGGCACCACGTGGACAGGCGTCAGGCGCGGCTTTGGCGGAGGCTCGTCGGGCACCGAGGCGGCAGTGCGCAGAAACTGGCCCATCCATGAGCCGGCTGCCACCATTGCGGCCACCAGAATGGCCCTCATTGCGCCTCCTCCCGCACCACCTGAGCGGTGAAGACGGTCACCAGGTCACCGGCAAACCCCATGAGGTCCTTGCCGGCTTCTTGGTTCTCCTTCGAGCGGAGAGCGGCTTTCAGGGCTTCCTCGTTCGGGAACCACATCTCAAACATGAGGTAATATTGAGGTTCGCCGAGCAGAGTGCGCGTGACCCTGCTCACTTCGACCCGCTCATAGCCGGGCACTTTGGCCATCAGGGGCGCGTGAACGTTGAAGTAGTGCTCGTCGAAGGCTGCCTGGTTCTCTGGCACACGGTAGATGGCGACAAGTTTGTACATGGCGCTTCTCTCCTCCGTTGGAGTTGGATAGGGCGTCTTTATCCGGTTGAAAAGGGAACAGGTATCCGGTAAGAGGACACGAGTAGCCGTGATTATACCGTCAAGAAAGGGGAGGCACAAATTACCAACGAAAAGGGACACACTTGTCCGTGTGCCCCTTCCGCTGTCCTTTAGGGTGAAGAAGCCTAACGGCGGAATGCAAAGACACTTACCAAACCGACAAAAGCCAGGAACAGTGCAGCGATCAAGATCGCCATTTGCGTGGTAGAAGCCGCCATTCCTGTGCCGCTGAAGGTTTCCAGCGTGACGGCCGTGGGACCAAAGGACCACTTGTAGTCCTCGACTTCGCCTCCCACCACTTCACCTGTTGGAGTGTTGCACTCGCCGCTGGCATGGCAGAGACGAAAACGGGCGTAATAACTATTATTGCGTGGGTCTGTAGTAGAAGGAATGCTAAAGGGAATACTCGTCGTTCCATCTCCCGACAGCTTTTTGTCTTGAATAATGTGTTCGCCGGTATCGTTGAAGTCACCGTCGTTATTCCAGTCTATCCACCCGTTCACGTAGCACTCACTGCCACATCCGTTAACCGTTACGTCCACACTTCCGCCACCAGACGAATTCCAGTTGATACCGGGTGTGCGCACCACGCCGTCTTCGTCGGTGCCGTCGCCGTCAGCGTTAGCACTTGGTGTCCCGTCCGACTCAGTGTCCACGGTGGCGCCCAATTTCAAACTATCAACCACGTGTCGGGCGCCGTTGCTCGCTTGAGTCGTCCCATAGGCGTCCGGCAAGTCGCCGTAGTCGCGTTGGGTCGCCGTTGTTCCGAACCAGTCAATGTTCAAGTCAGCACCTAGAGTCACAGTACCATCAATAAGAAGCTGAACAGCTTGAACGTTTGTTGTGCTCGGATCGCACGTCCCGCTAAAACTCGAAAACGGAATCACGTAGTTCGTCGAGTTCGTAATGCCACCGGGTAGCGACAATGTGGCAGACGATGACGATGTGTTTGAACAGTGAACGACAATTTGCACGTTAACAGGAAGATCGTTGAACGTGGTTACGAATTCAAAAGCATCGTCCGTGCCTCCGGACGTCAAGTCGAGATTGAGGCCAAAACTCAACGTGGTCGCATCGTTGTCATTGCCATCCCACGTCACTTCTGCTTTTGCCCCGGCGCCGCTGTCCTGGGAAAGGGAGAGCAAGCCGCTTCCACCGGCGTTCACGCGCAAGAAGACTTGCTCGGCTGCCCCCCCTGTGTAGTTGTAAAGGCGCACGTCGCGCTCCCCGCCCGGGATGCCAGTGACGTCTAGCGCATTCGACGAGGGCAACGAGAAGCTTTTACAAATGCTTGATGCTCCTCCCTCACATATAGTTTGTTCGCCGACATCAAAGCTATCTAGGACCGTTGCCGCAGAGACAACTATTGTTGACAAAATGATCAACGAAACAAGAACGGTGAGGCGATAAAGTGCTCTGTGTATCATCAAATATCTCCTTGTATTGATTTTTAGACCTGTTGTTTGAGCTTCAATAATTGGGGCACGCCGGCGCTGGCGTGCCCTTTCTGCGAAGGCAGTGTCGGTTTACTCGACAACCGCGTTACGCCCGGCGGCCCCAGCGCCAGGTGACGACCGTGAGGGCAAGCACGGCGATTCCCAGCAGGCCGGCCAGCCCGGCAACGAGGCGATTGACTGGCGCGAAGACAACGCCACTGAAGCTTTCCAGCGTCACGGCAGTGGGGTCAGTCCCCCCAACAGTTCCCGCTACGATAGGTGTACCACCAAGTTCGCCGACACTGGCTGAAGTCCAGGAAAGGGTGCGCGCGTTGAAATCCGCGCTTATGGACTCGCTACCCGCATCTACGACGCTGTCCCAGCATTGGGGGTCAGCGCTCGGCGAGGGCCCGTTGGCACACGTAGCGAAATCGGGCGTGTTATCGAGGGTGGCAAACACGAACATCTTCATGTTGGTCAGTGGGGTGTCACATGCCCCGATGTTGTCCACCGGTACGGTGACCTGCCAATCGCCCGTGCCGTTGATGACGAAGAAGTCATAGTAATCCGAACAAACCTGACCGGAGTAAGGAAGCTGTCCCTGATCAAAGGGGACATTCGTTCTGCCGTGACTAACAATGACACCCGTACCACTGCCGCCGTTGGGGGTTAACCTGGCGTTGCCCAACTGACCTACCCCCCACGAGACCACCTGTGCTCCAAGCCGCTTGTTCCAGTCAGAAGCGGGAACACTTGGAGGTTGAGTGTTGTATTGTCCCCACCAATTGTGGGGGACTTGAGTTGTTCCTGTGCCGCTCAGAGCTGTGGTAAAGTTGCTAAAGTTGTTGGCATATGCGAGCACAGTGCCGTTATTGGTCAACGCCGTTCCCCCACCGCCGTTTATCGTGTTCCCCCGCAGGGTGACAGCCACACCACTGTTCACAGTTACAGGGCCGATCTGGCTTCCCGATGTCCCCTCCAATGTCAAATTTTTGTCAATTGTCAGGGACGACGCGCTAAAGTCCCCATACACGCGAACTGTTCCTCCCGTGGCCACGGCTGCCAAAGCGCCTGTGTTCGGGTCCGTGAGCGAGGTGTAACACGGCGTGTTGCCACCACAACTTCCATTGGGGTCAGCGAACGCCGTCGAGGGCTGGGAAAGAATATCGAAGTAAACTGAACTGGTTCCGCCCAGGGTGTTGCAGTTGGTTCCGCCGGGATCCGAACAGTTACTGCCCTCAAATACAGCGACTCCTATTTGGTAATTCGTGCCTGGTGGAGCGCTTGCGTATACGGTAAAGGTAGCATCGAAGGGGGGCACACTTCCAAACGTAACGGTTGTGGTGTAGGCGGCGACAACATCAAAGCCGGCAGGGGGCGATGTCAGGCACGTGAAGGTCCCCGTGAGTTTTGTGTATCCACTCGCTGCAGAGAACTCCACGGTGGTGGTAAGGGTACTCGGCACATAGAAACACAGCCCAACTTGCTGTGCTCCGGAGGGAGTATAATTCAACTGCAGAGAAGCGCTCTGGCCGGGATAAAGCGAACTGGGTGAGATGGAAAAGGAGTCAATGGCCAACGGCTGTGCAGGCGGAGGAGCAAAGATAGGCCCCTGGGCATATGCGAATTGTGCCACCAGGGAGAAAGAAAGTAAGGTGACCACAAGAAGAAGGCTAAGGATCACGACGGTTAGAAGAGGCCGTTTGAACGTGAACTTCACACTACACCTCCTTTGTTTGTGTTGTGTTCCTCAACAAGCTCGATGGGCGAATAAGCGGACAGAACGGCGGCGAAAGCGGAATATACCCCATGCTGTTCCCCATCCACCTATGAGGCTAACAACCCCAATACCCGCTAAATATCCCCACACACCATTGGCAGGCGTAACAACTGTACGATGCCAGGTGAGTCTCCCTTGCTCGTCCAGCATCTCGACTCTATAGGTGTAGGTCTCCCAAGGACGCACCAATGGGTCCACAAAGGTGCCGACGTGCTGGTCAGGAGTCAGCGGGATCAGCGCAAGGGGGATCAGTTGAGTCCCGTTGGTAACTCGCCACACGCGCACAATGGCAGGAGTGGCACCATTCACCTCCCACCGCAGCACAATGCCAGGCCGCACAGTGGCCCATAGAAGCAAGAAGAGAATTGCGGCCAAGAGGCTTCCCCACGCCCATGCCAGCCAGTCGAGTTGGTGAGCGCGCCGACGGCGCACGCGCGCCCGGAGGTGGGCCCACACCTGCTCCGGCGGCGCCGCAGGTGGCTGGGCGGCTACGGCGTCCCGCAGGCGGCGCAGGGCTTCTACCTCGGCGCGCCCTTCAGGGTGACGACCCAACCACACGTCCACGGCCTCTCGCTCGACAGGGGACAACGTGCCGTTCACGTACCAGGGCAACATGTCCCGCACGTGATCGGGCATCAGGCCGTTTCCGCCGTTTGCCGTGACCCGCTCGTGGGCCATGAGTTCACCTATTGCTCCAGTTCAGTTGCTCTTAAATCGCGCAGCAGGTGGCGCAGAGCGCGCAGCGCATGGCTCACCCGGCTCTTGACCGTGCCCACCGGACATCCCAACACGGCGGCCACCTCAGCGTAGGAAAGCTGCTGGCCAAAGACGAGCTCGATCACCTCCCGGTGTTTAGGGGGTAACTGTTGAATGGCCGCCATCAAGCGATCGTGCTCCCAGGCAGCCAGGGCGGCTGCTTCCACGCCATCTCCTGACGCCACCAGCCAGGCTCTGTCCAGGTCGGTCGCTGGGCGCTGACGGCGCAACCAGGAGACAGCCTTGTGGTGGGCGATGCGCAGCACCCACACCTTCGCGCTGGCCTCGCCCCGAAACCGACTAGCACCCTCCCACACAGCCAGGAAGACCTCCTGGAGCAAGTCCTCTGCGGCAGTCTGGTCGCCAGTCACGCGCACCAAATACGTGAAGACAGCCGGGCTGAGCGCGTGATACAGATCGGCGAAAGCGCGCTCGTCGCCGGCGGCGATCCGCTGTACGAGTTCGCGTCCATTTTTATAGTCGCGTAAACCGCCCATGTGGTTCAAATTTCAGGCGTGGTACTCTGCGGTTCCGCCACCATTGTACAGGGTCAGGTGAGATCCGTTCAAGGGGACTTTTTTCCCGTCCGAACAAACGGATGGGGACTTACCCGCGGACTGCTTTGTCCACGACTTCCCAGAAGGAGGGATCACGGCGAAAGTGGAGCGCATAGAGGGGAACTTGGCGAGCCAGTGCTGCGCAGCGTTCCAACAGAGCCACGCTGCGGCCAGGGTCGGCGGAGACGACGGGCGCGTTGGCAACCAGTTCAGCCACGGCTTGGGCCGGATCGAGGGGGTCGGCACGGACGACGGAGCTCGGCACCAGCCGGAAGAGGGCCGCCACCGGCGCGGAACACGGCCCCAGGTTGAAAGCTCCGGGAGGCGAAGAGAAAGGCGTGGCCCACGCTGTCCACCGGTCATCATGGGGCGACAGAACGACCAAGTCGTCGTTCAGCAGACGGTCACCAAGCCGGGCGAAGCCCGCTACGGTTGTTTTCCCGCTGCCCGAGTGGCCGAAAAAGAGGTATGTCCTCCCACGATGCACCACACCAGCCGCGTGCAAGAGCAGTCCTCCTGCCTCGAAGGCCACCAACGCGCAGGCCGCGCGCAGGAAGTACTCCGCCTGCTCGGCGACGTAGGGCGTGTTGAGCGTCAGGTGACCACGCCTTTCGTCGGCGGCCACCCAGCCGGCCACCCCTGGCCCCTCGAGCACCAGATGGCCGGCCCTGAAGGAGAGCACTGGCTCCTGCGCTGGCCGTGCGGCAGCCGGACGTTCGATCACCAGGTCGGCCACCAGGTGAGGGGAACTGGTGGTGCTGACGCGAAACGGCCCGTACCGCTCGGCAAGCTGGTGCCACGCGAGCGCGTTTTCACAGCGAAGCTGAAGCACGAGCTCGCCCACTTGCAACGTGAGGGAGAAGACTTGCCGGGCGGTTTGGCTACGCATGGGGGAGACGCCCCTTTCGCCACCTGCGCCACATGCCCCACCCAACGACGATGGCTTCGAGGAGCAACACACCTCCTACCAAGCGCAACAAGGGGGAAGGACCGGCCACGCGCACCGCAATGCGGCCAATGCGCGTGCGGGTACCGTCGTTCTCCACTTCTTCGAGTTCGTAATAGTAGACACGGCCAGGTTGCACGTTCGTGTCGGTGTAGACGTAAGAGGCGCCCACCAGCGGCGTCGTCCCCGCCGGAATGAGGACGGGGTTCACCCGTTGGGTGAAGGGACCGTCGGGGTGCTCGCTGCGGTAAAGGTTGAAGCCAGCCGTGTCCAACTCACTGGCCGTCTGCCAGCGCACAATGGCCGAGACCTGGGGGGCGGCTGGTCCCACGCCCAACAGCAGGATGAGACCAAGAAGCCCTGCTGCACCACACAACAGTATGCCTACAACCAACAATCCCCGTCGCTTCCCTTCCACGTTCACCCTTTTTGGAAGCGATGCCCATGAAGCTTAGATCTTCCAGTTGCGTGCGTTGAGTGTAACAATCTTTGTGTGTTTGAGCAAAACCGAACTGACCAGAGGGACCGACTCTTAAAAGAGAGGGCCCTGTGCCGGCGGGGTGCGGACCGGCACAGGGCAGCAAACGGTGAGGACGGCGGTTGGTGGGAGAGGCATCACATCCGACCCGAGATGTAGGGGGGATGTGGCTCAATCATATTTTGTTGACGGGAGGGGTCTGTCTTCTCTTTTCCTCGTTCGAACAACCAGGGCAACAGAAAGTAATCCAATCCCACGTATCCGGCCACTTTCCACGCAAAGACCAGCAGCAGCGCTAACGGCAGCAAGACCAAATTGATGCCCGTTATTCCAACCATGATCGAATTCCAACTCATAAACGTGCCAACTAGGGCCACGCCCCCCACGAACACACCCAAAATCAAACTCAGCCCAATCAACACCTCACCAGCCACAATTACTTTTGCCAACCAGGTATAAGCATGGATGTGCAGCAGAAACGCAATACCATCCCGATACCAACCAAAGGGGGCAAACCACCCCCCATTCCCATCAACCAGAGCCCGTTCCCACAACACCTTCAGGGCCGTCCCCCCTTCCAACCAGGCCGGATTCCACTTCAGGAGTCCCGCTTCTAGCCACTTCCATCCTACATAAAGCCGCACAACCAGCCAGACCCATCCGCTCCGCACGTCGGAAAACCAGAATGCCAGAAACGGCGGGTCACGCACGGGCCAGGGCGATGATGTGTGTTTCACCATGTTGCCCCTCCACCCACACCTGAGGAGCCACAACACTCTGTCGTCTTCAGTATACGAACTGCACGTTCCGGCACGTAGTGAAAAATGTCACATCTTCGGTGTGTTATTCGTCATGTGCTTTATTGACAGGAGCAGCTTCACACAAAACTTGCCGATTTCCCGCGCGGCGAGTACGCTATGGGCGTAAGCAGGTCGAAACCTTGTCCATCGGCAAACGCAAGCGCTCGCCCTCCAAACGCCGTGAGAGCGTTTGTCAGCCAACAACTCATTGACATATTGAGGAGGCTCACATGAGCAGGCAATCTCCCGAACACGTCGGCATGTCCTACGCGGAGTTAGTAGAAATGATAGATGAGTTTCTCGACGAACTGGAGCGCACGCTGGGCGAAGAGGAGGAAGTGGACATCGAAACGCTGTTGCACTTCGTGGCTGCAATGATCTACGAGAACAACGTCCGCCTTCGCGAAGCCTTGCGCGAAGTGCTCGGCTAGAGAAGCCAAGTCGAACGACCTGCAAGGAGTTCCGGTGCCGAAACGCAGGAGAACACGACAGCCACGCAACCGATCATCACGCCGTCCTCGCCGCTCCCGCCGCAAGCGGAGAAAAGCTCACCGCCCTCGTATTCCTTGGGCACTTCTCCTCGACGCGGGTGGGGTGATGCTGGCCCTGCTCGGATTTCTAACGGCTCTGGCCCTGTTCAGCGAAGCCCACTCGGCCGTGGTGGCTTCCTGGCTGGGCATGTTGCGAAATCTGTTTGGGGTGAGCATGTACGCCCTGCCGCCCCTTCTCATGCTGGCCGGGTTGTGGGTTGTTAGCGAGCGCTTCGAGGGCCGCTTGCCGCGCCCGGGAACGCGCTTCCTGGGCGCCCTGTTGGTCAGTGTTGCCGGGCTGGGCTTGGCCGAGCACCTCTTTGCTCCCGGTTCACCGGGAGACTACGGGGGAACCGTGGGCCTCACCATCGCCGCTCTGACTCAACTGGCCTTTGGGCGCTGGGGGGCGACCATCGTGCTGGTGTGTAGCCTCATTACAGGAATGTTGTTGGTGGCGCACGCTTCGCTCTCGGAGGGTGCCCGTGCCCTGCTGACCTCTCTCCGTCCCGCAGGAGAACCGCTGCGCCTTCAGGTGATCGAAGCGTTGCTTCGACTTCGATGGCGTCTTTGGCAATTGGTTCGCCACCTGCAACGCCTACGACGGCGCTCCCCTTTGATCAGGCATCCTTCTCTGCCCCAGCCCACAGCCGCCGACCAGCGTCCCCGTTCCCGCTGGCCCCTTCCGCCCTGGGAAGACTTGCTGGAAGACCGCGAAGAGTTCGGCCCAAACCCCGAGCGCATTCGCGAACAGGTCCACATTATCGAAGAAACCCTGCACCAGTTCGGCCTTCCGGTGCAGGTTGTGGAAGTGACTCAGGGGCCGACGGTGACCCGCTTTGGCGTGGAGCCGGGGTACATCGTGCGCCGGGTGCGGGGGAAAGAGGAGCGCATCAAGGTGAAAGTGCGGGCCATTACTGCCCTGGCGAACGACCTGGCACTGGCGCTGGCCGCCCGCCGCATCCGCATTGAGGCACCCGTGCCCGGTCGGCCCATTGTGGGCATCGAAATCCCCAACGACGAGCCCGAGTTGGTTTCCCTCAAGGGGGTCATGGCCTCGGAGGCGTTCAATCGCCTGGCTGGTCCCTTGCGCCTGGCCCTGGGGCGCGATGTGAGCGGAACGCCGGTGGTCGCCGAGTTGACGACCATGCCCCACCTGCTGATTGCCGGCGCCACGGGCAGCGGCAAATCGGTGTGCATCAATGCGCTGGTGGCCTGTTTGCTGTGCCACAACGCGCCGGACCAGCTCAAGCTGCTCATGATTGACCCCAAGCGGGTCGAACTGGTGGGATACAACGGCATTCCACACCTCATTCGGCCAGTGCTAACGGAGATGGAGGAAATTTCCGGCGCGCTCCAGTGGCTGGTACGGGAGATGGAGTGGCGATACACCATGTTCAGTGCTGTCGGCGCCCGCCACCTGGAAGCCTACAATGCCCACGCGCTCGTCCACGGCAAGCAACCTCTCCCTTACATTGTGGTCGTCATTGACGAGCTGGCCGACCTGATGCTTCTGGCTCCTGAAGAGGCGGAATTTCACCTTTGCCGGCTGGCCCAGATGGCCAGAGCCACGGGCATCCACCTGATAGTAGCCACCCAGCGTCCCAGCGTGGACGTTATCACCGGGCTTATCAAGGCCAACTTTCCGGCCCGCATCGCCTTTGCGGTCGCCACCCAGGTGGACAGCCGCGTTATTCTCGACCAGCCGGGGGCGGAAACGTTGCTGGGGCGAGGCGACATGCTCTACCTGGCGTCCGACGCCTCTATTCCCAGGCGCGTTCAGGGCTGCTACGTGAGCGACAAAGAACTGGAGCGGCTTATTACCTTCTGGCGCCTTGCCAGGCCCTTGGACGGCAAATCACAGGAACCAGCTTCCCACTTCGGGCCTTCCCTCCCCCTCGAAACGTAGCACTCGACCACATCAGCCCTTATCGTTCCTCTACCTCTCCCCGTTCCAGGCGGTGCACGAAGCCGGGCAGTTCGCCGATGTGGCTCAGCTTGTAGTACGTGACGCCCTCCGGGTTGACCACCTCGTGTTGCCACGTGACGCGGTAGGGGATGTGGACGGCCAAGCCTCCGATGGCGCGCACGGGCAGCACATCCGAACGGAGGGAGTTCCCCACCATGAGGAAGCGCTCGGGCGGAATGTTGTGGCGAGCGAGGATGTTGGCGTAGACCTCGGGAGTCTTTTCCACCACGATCTCGATGTGGGTGAAGAGGTCGGCCAGGCCGGAGCGGGCAATTTTGGTCTCCTGGTCCAGCAGGTCCCCTTTAGTGATGAGCAACAGGGGGTAGCGCACGGCCAGTGAGTGGAGCACCGTTTCCACGTGGGGAAGGAGTTCCACAGGGCTTTCCAGCATCTGGCGGCCCATGTCAATCAACTGCTGAATTTCGGCACCGGTGATCTTCCCGCCGGTCAACTCGATAGCCGTCTCGATCATGGAGAGCACGAAGCCCTTTACGCCATACCCAAAGTGCTTCAGGTTGCGCGTCTCGATCTCGTAGAGGCGCTGGCGGATCTCCTCAACCGGACGGTAACGGGAGAGCATCTCCTCGAACTTCTGCTCCGTCGTGGCGTAGGCGGGCTCGTTGTGCCAGAGCGTGTCGTCGGCGTCGAAGCCAATGGCTGCCAGTCGCATGGTGATTCGGCCCCCTTTCGTTCCTCCTCGGCTCGACAGCGCGGTAAAGCATTAGCACCAATCGGCGATTTGTGCAAAAATTACAGGCGAAACGAGGCAAGCAATCGAGGTGAAAGCTGTGTTGGACGAAGGGCTGCAACGCTGTCCCTGTTGCGAGGCACGAATTGACCTTTCCGACCAACAGGCCGAAATCGGAACACTCCTCGAATGTCCAGTGTGCAAGGCCGAGTTGGTGGTCTCCAACGACGAGCCGCTTGAACTCGACCCGGTATTCAGTATCAGTAATCAGTGGTCAGTGAACGGTAATCAGTTGCTCTCTACTGATCACTGACAGGACTTACGCGGTGGCGGTGTAGGGCGGTATTTGAGGGAGAGAAGGAGGCTGGGG
>WFWG01000026.1 GCA_015491235.1 Ardenticatenaceae bacterium | reverse complement strand
CCGCAGGAAGGACGCCGCGGTGCTGCGCCCGCTGGCAAAATGCTTTCCCCAAAGCAACGGCGTACCTCCTGTTATTGGGAAAACTGTGGCGGGCAGGGACAACCCTGCCGTCCCTGCCCGCCCCCTTTTTCTACCCTGCCACTCCCTGTGCCGTCGAGGCAAGCGGTTGGCGTGCACGCTGGCAAACGAGCCGCAGAACACGGTCGAGCTTGGCGCCGCTCTCCTCCCACACGAAATGTCGCTCAACAAAACGTCGGGCTTCCCTGTCGGGCTCGGGGTTGGCTTCCCGTTCCTGAAGGGTGCGCACCAGCGCCTCCACGAAGCCACCCGTGTCGGCGGCTACTTGGAGGGGGGGCACGTGGCCCTCTTCAGTGCGCAGGCCGTCGGCCGCCAAGGGCGAGGCTACCACCGGAACTTCCATAGCCATTGCTTCCAGCACCTTGTTCTGCATCCCCGCACCGAAGCGTAACGGCGCCGCGAACACGGTGGCCTGCTCCAGGTACGGGCGCACGTCCTCCACGAAGCCGGTCACCGTCACGTTGGGGCGCTGGCCGGCCTGCCGCAGGGCTGGTGGTGGCTCCTTGCCCACAATGAGCAAGCGCACGTCGGGAATCTGGCGCTCGACGGCCGGCAAAATTTCCTGGATGAGATAAAGGGCCGCGTCGGTGTTGGGGCGATATCCCATAGCGCCCGTGAAAACGATGGTACGATAGCCCAGGCGTGGGGCGGAACGCTGCCAATACGCGAGGTCCACGCCGTTGGGCACGATGGTGGTCCTCGCACGTGTATCGGCTCCCAATACATCTTCCCGGTCACGGCACGAAATGAAGATCGAGTGGTCGGCTACGCGCATAAGTTGACGCTCGATCTGGCGCACGTGGAGGTACTCGAGGGCCAGGAAGGGGCGCTTGAGCCACGGAGCATACTGTGCCGTCCGGCGAATGCGAGCCGAGGTGGCATCGCACATGTCGGCCACCAACGGCACACCCCGCCGGAGCAAGGGCTCCACGGCAGGAAAGGTGTACTTCCCGCTGACTACCACGTCATACTGCTTTTCCGCTGCTAAGCGCCCCACCACCGCGCGCATCTTCAGCACTTCCGGCCGTGGCCTCACCAGGGCCAGCAGGCGGCGTGCACCCTTGTGCCACCGGCTGGGCTGCGCTGGGGCAGGAAAGGCCATCACGGCTTCGGCGAAGGGTTCGAGCGCCCTGGCGTGCTCATCGCGAAAATGGGGCTTTGCCAGCGAGAGCAGCGTGACTTCGTGCCAGCGCGAAAGCTCCTTGATGAGAAAGTAGTGGCGCAGGTATCCGCTGGTGAGCGGGTACGGAAAATTGTTCGTCAGGTAAAGCACGCGCATGAGATACTCCAATCAAAGGGTAAACGCTTCAGCGTGTTCCAGGGTCCACCGCCAGAGTCGGTAGTAGCGGTTGGTGCGCAGCCAAGCAACTGTCTTCTCGTCCAAACGCCCGTTGGGTGTTCCTGCCGCCAAGCGTTGAACCAACCCGGCCACGTAGCGAGCCCAACCGAGCACGATGAGCGCCGGTAGCGCCTGGGTCGGGAGGCACATGGCTTTCATGTAGCGGCGCACAGCATTACGCGCCCAGGTTTCCTCCCCGAAGAAGGCGGCCTGGAAGGCTTCCACGTGTCTCTCCCGCTCGTGAGCTCGATGGCGAGCGAACGCCACAAAGGTCAAGAAGAAAATCAAATCGGCCACCGGCACACCCCAAGGTGTCGCCAACTCCCAGTCCACCACACCTGCTCGTCCCGTCGGCATGATCAGGATGTTGGGATGGCTCAGGTCACCATGCTCGAACACGAAGGGCACCAAGTAGTCTCGTAGCTTCTCCGCCTCAGCAAGGGTGCGAGCACACAGGTCACGTTCCTGCGTGGCCGTCGCTGGAAGCCCATTCGTAAGGGCCGTCAGCGGCTGTTCGACCGCTCGCCGGAACCACTCGTTCTGCGAGGTCGGCGCAGCCGTTGCGTTGTGGAGGTCAATCAACCAATCCGTAACCAGATTCACACACCACTCAGGGTTCCGGCGCACCACGTTGGGACTCATTGGTTCACCCACCAGTGCCGTCTCCAGCAAGATCGGCCACCCGCGGAAGGACTCGAACATGAGGGCGCGCGGAACAGTGTCAAATCCTCCGGGCCGGGAACGCTGAACGAGCGAGAGCATGTTGGCCTCGTGAGCCAGCCCTTCCACCCGCTCAGGCAAGCGGGGCATCTTGGCAACGAAGAGGGGGCGCTGGTCGGCCACCGAGAGCACAATGCAGACCACGTGGGCGGAAGCGCGAAAGCGGGGGGTGATGAACAGACAAGACAACCCGTTTATTCCGCCAAACTGCCCCAACCGCAGGCGCTCCTGGTTGTGTGCCAGATAAGCCAGTACCACGTTCATCAGTCCACCCTCCTCCACACCACGCTGCTGAAACAGGGCACAAGGAACGAGGAAAAGCGCCACTGCCAGAGCCACTGGGCCACAGCTCCCAACCAACACTGTGGCCCTCCCAAAGCGTAGGCAAGAGCCAGGCCGTCACCCAACGGAATGATCCGAGTACACGCTGTGAAGGAAGGCCAGTGCCAGTACAAGTGAACGTCCGCCCCCTCGCACGCGGCCAGCGCTCGCGTGACGGCGCGCGGGGAGGTCGAGACCATCCGCTTATCGCCCACCTCACGGCGCACACGGGGCGGCAACAGCCGGCCGTACCACTCGGCGTATAGCACGCCGCCCGGTTGCACGTGAGACAACAGCGTCGGGAGTTGGGAGGGCGAGGCCAGACGCACCACCACCGTGTCGAACAAGGTCCCGTTTACTGGGTTCCTTTGTCGGCCTAGAATCGTCACCTGATCACAAAAGGTGGAGAGGGCGACGAAGAGCGAATCGTCAGTGGGTCCCCAGTATGCTACCCGCCCCAAGGAGGGATGTGGCAGCAAAAACCGCCAGTCCAACCGCCGCACAGCACGGAAGGTTTCCGGGTCATCGCGTCTCTTTGACTTCTCAGGAACGACAATCGAAGCATCCGGCGTGGCCAACGGCATCACACGACTCCTCTCCCAATAAACACTTGACGGAAGTTTGCGCGCCATCAAATGTACGCTTCCACGGTTCGGCAAAGCTCCACCAGCGAAACCGGATAAGGGTGATAGACCACGTATGTCGGCTTATCGGCCAGGATGCGTTCCAGGCGTTCACGTTGCAGGGTTTCGAGGTTGTCAATCAACGGGTTGCGGGCCTCCGGAAAGGCGAACAAAAACTTGTTGTAGTACGAAAGAAACGTGAACCGTTCCTCTTGAAGCGAAAAGACCATGCGCCGGGCCACCTCACGCGGGTCAATCGGCTCCACTTCGATGGTGGGCGCCCCGTGACTGACCACAAAGAACACTTTGTCCAAGGGTCCCTTCAGAATCACGTTTTCGGGGCCGAACAACTTGTGAGGGGGCATGTGGGTGTACCGTTGCCGTTCGGCGAAGGGCAGCACCCGACGCACCAGCCGCACAGGGGCCAGCTTGCGCGCTCCGTCGAGGGTGGTCAACCGGTCCGCCCAGCGCACCCCCCACCCCAGCGTGCGCAGCCGCACCCTGTCAGTCCGCCCGACTTTCTGCCAGTAGTGGCGCAAGTCGGCCAGGTGCCAGTCCCACACTTTGATCGGTTCTGGGACGCCGTACATCCGTGTTCCACTCTCGTCCAGGTAGACCCATTCGTCCCCAATGTATTTTCCCCCTACTTGCATAAACGCAAGAAGGGTTTCCGTTTTGCCACCTTTGGCCCAACCGGTCACCAGGACGCCCGTCTGGCGGTGGAGAAACGCCGAGGCGTGAAGGGGTAAGGCTCCGTTTGCCAGGGCCAAGATGTTCACAATGGGGATGAGCAGCGGGACGGCAGGCACCCCGCGCTCGCAGAGAATCTCACACCCCTTCTGTCCAATTCGGTCGAACGGGATCGCCACGCGCACGAGTGCTTTGTGCTTGCCGCGCAACACCAAGAACATGGTGTCGGTGAAGGCGGCATCGTGTAGGCCCAAGTAGCGCACCCGCGAGGTGATGGGCAACCGATCCACGAACCGGATTACCAGGTCCGGCTCCCGGTTCAGCGAAGCCTGCACGGGCCCGAGCTGACGTGCCACAGCGGCCACGTCGGCGGGGGTGGCGCCCAGCAAGCGGATGCCCACCAGCCCGTGAAGGTCGAAGTCAACCGCCGACGAGGCATTCGCGCTCCCAGCTTGTCGGCTAATCGAGGTCGGCTGGGAGGCGGGTTCCTTGCTGTCTGTGGTTAGCGTGTGCGTCATTGCTGAGATCCTCCGTTCTGAAATATGACGCGGACGGTGTACTCGTCGTAGTTGCCGTCGGTGCGCACCACGCGCAAGCGAAGCGCGTGCGTGCCGTCCGGATATTGGGTGGTGTCAACAGTCGTCAACACCTCTGGAATTCGCCGGGGCCGGCTGCTGCGGTCCAAGAAGATGGCCTGGTTGGGGTCGCCGTAGAGCAACAGGTCGAGCTGCCACTTCTTGAAATTGGGATCGAACGCTACTCCCTCCACTTTTACAACGCCCTGAAGCACAGCCCCATCCGACGGGCTGGTGATGCCGTTCTGGTTCGGCACGGAAGCCAGCAGTTCGCGGTTGTCCACCACGATGCGAACGCGGTACTCCTCGTAGTTCGCGTCGGTGTAGACGACGCGCAGCCGCAACACATGAGTCCCGTCGGGAAAGACAGTGGTGTCAATTTTCTTGAACGTGCCTTCCTTGGAGCGTGGCTTCTCCCCTTCAGCCAGGAGAACGCGCTGGGCCTCGTCGCCGTAAAGCAGGAGTTCGAGTTGCCAGCGAGCAAAATTGGGCGCGTCGGCGCGACCTTTCACCCGAATGACGCCGCTTACTCGCGCACCGTCAACCGGCTCTGTGATTCCGTTTCCGACCACGGCTGGCTGCGCGGGAGTTGGCGTTTCCTCCCCTGGCTGCGCTTCGGGAGTAGCCTCGGCGCCGGATTCCGACGCCTGTCCTTCGATGACGTACCCTCCGCGCAAGACGAACGACGTGTTCCCGTTGGCGAAGGTGACCGGGCGGCGGTACTCCTCGAATGTGCCGTCCTTGTGAAAGACGCGCAGGCGCAGAACATGGGTGCCATCCGGGAAGAGGGCCGTGTCAATGCGCTCGAACGTGCCTTCTTCCTCACGTGGGTTCTCACTGTCGTCCAGGAAGACGACCAGTTGTTCGTTCCCGTTCAGCAGGAGGTCCAGCCTCCAGCGAGCGAAATCTGACCCCGCGGCGACACCTTTGATTTTCAGTTCCCCGCTCACGATTGCACCAGGAGGCGGGTTCGAGATGCGATTGCCAATTGGCAAGCCCAGCGCGGCTGGGTCCAGGGTGGGCAGGGGCGTTGGCGACGAGGCCCGTGGAGGCGTTGATGAGGGCTGCGCCCCTGTTGGGGTGGGCTCCCGCGTTGGAGAGGGGGGTATGGAAAAGATGGGCGTAGGCGTGGTCTCGTCGGGAATGACGAGCAGGGAACGTTCGCTCACCACGTCCGCCAGCGCCGTCTCCCCCCCCTTCAGGGTTGCTGGGACTCGCTCTTTGGCTGTTCCGCGCAGCCCCATCCCAACGACGACCGGGATGAGCAGCAAAATCGCCACGCTCACAACAATTTTGGCCGACTGTCTGTGCCACATCATGCTTCCCGCCGTTCTTCCGGCTTTTCGGCCTTCATTCCACGTATCCCAGGGCGCGGAGATGTTCTACCACGACATCCTCGTACTGGGCCTCCAGTTGTCCTTCCAAAGCGTACTCGGCGACGGCCTCCTCCCATTCGGCCAACATCTGTGTAAGTTGCCTGAGCACTTCCGGAGCGGCCTCTACGATGTTGTGCTCTTCAGTTGGGTCCTGTTCCAAGTCGTAGAGTTCGTGGGACCCACTGGCCTTCCAGATGTACTTGTATCGCTCGGTGCGCACCATTCGGTGCAGTTCGCTTCCCCAGCGCTTGGGGGTGATGTTTTCGGCCACGGCAAAGGGGCGAGGAGCCCGATAAAGCGGGTGCAGCGTGTACAGGCTCGCCTCGTGGGGCATGGTCTCCTCCACTTCGGCCAGCATGAGCAGCGTCGGATAAAGGTCAATCAACTGCACCAAGTCGGTTACCCTCGTTCCCGGCTCGAAAACTGCCGGGTAGCGGATAATGAGAGGCACGTGGATCATCTCTTCGTACAGGGCAATCCTGTGCCCTATCAAGTTGTGCTCCCCCAAACTGTCGCCGTGATCGGAGGCGAACACGATCACGGTATCGTCCAACAAATCGTGTTGCCGGAACAACTCGACCAACTCGCCAAAGCGCTGATCCAGGTACGCCAGGCCACCGTCGTAGAACGCTCGGAGCACTTCGAGCGCCTGCTGCCGAACAGGCTCAGAGGCTGTCAGAATGCGCTCTTTATCGTTCAGCAATCCCCATCGCCTCGAAGCCGCCGCCGGCAAAAACCGCCGGTCAAAGGGCGCGGGAGGGTTGTAAGGCTCGTGACAGTCCATGTAGTTCACGAAGAGGAAGAAGGGGCGGCGCACATCGCGCCCATCTTCCAGCCACGCCCGGATGCGTTGATTGGTTCGCATGGCCCCTTTGTCGCCCCGCGGGCGGCGTTTTCCAAATCTCCACACGGTGCGGAGTCCCCGAATGAGCGGTTCGACACGGGGGCCAAATTGCTGACGAAGCTTCTGAACCAGGCGAGAGCGCCACGAGCGCCGGACGCCGCGTGGGGTTCGCGCCCTCCACAGGTCCTCGACGACTTCAAATCCCTGATGCAACCCTGTAATGGCGCTAATGTAGGCGTTATTGGAAAAACAAAGGGTCTGATAGCCGGCCTGCCGCAAGCGCTCGGCCAATGTGGGGCATCCCGGAGGCAGGGTATCCTTGGAGCGCAACAGGCCGTGGCTGCTAGGATACAAGCCGGTAAAGAGAGAGGCGTGGACCGGAAGCGTCCAGCTTCCCACTGAGATAGCCTGCTCAAAGAGTGTCCCTTCCTGGGCAAAGGCGTCCAGGCAGGGTGTCGTTTCCCGGCTGTACCCGTAACACGACAGGTTGGGAGCTCGCACACTGTCGGCGACTACAACGATAATGTTTGGACGCTTGCTAGCGGCCATTGTTCGTTTGCCTCCTATTGTTCCAGGAACATGCGACGAAGAGTAGGCATGTTTCGCTGGTCTATACAGAGGCGTAACAGGTTGATGTAGTGTCCCCTCTCCAGCCGATGAGACGACAGGCGGGTTGCTTCCTTGAGCGCTCGGTGTGCCCAGCACAGGTAGAACAACGGCGACACCCACTCGCGAGGCACACCGACTTGTTCGCAGTACCGCCGGACAGAAGCCACGATGCGAATGCTCAGTTCCGAAGCCGACAGGAATTCCTGGAGGAACGCTTCCAACCGATCGCGCACGCCTTTTTTGCGAGCCACACGCACGCTGAACGAACGCCAGAAATACCAGATATCCCACAGCGGCATGCCCAGCGGCTCGGCAGCCTCCCAGTCAATGAAAACTGGCGTCCCGTCAGGACGCACCAGGACGTTCCAAGGGCCCGGGTCTCCGTGTTGGAATACCAGGGGGAAGGGTTGAGAGGAAGCTGCCAGAACAGCGAGCTGCTGTTCCAGGAAAGCGAGGTGCTGGGGGGTCAGACGGTAGATGTCGGCCAGGCGAGTCACAAGTGATTCCAGTATTTGGGCCACCTCGGCGGCCGTGGCCTCCTCCGTGTTGACTGTGGCCTGTCCCAGGTCAACCAGCCAGTTAACGGCCGCCCTGGCGTAGGGGCAGTCCGGTGTCGCCTCTGTTCGGCGGTTGAAAGGCTCGCCAGGCACAGCCGTTTGTGCAGCCAGCGCCAGGCCACTGTGATGGCCCGAAAACACAATCCGAGGCAGCACGTGCGCGCCGGGAACCTTTGCGTGTTGCAGGGCTCGTAGCGCGTGCACCTCGTTCTCAAGCCGATAGTTGAACTGAGGAGCCCGAGTCAACTTGACCAGGTACTCGGGCTGCAAGGTCTGACCCTGTGCGTCTGGCGGAAACAGGTAGAACAGAATTTTGCGCGAACTGTAATCGCCTGTGGCCACCAGCGCCCAACGGTGTTTCGCTATGTCAACCCCCTCCGCTTCCGCAAGACGACAGAGGTAAGCTGGGGGGCCGTCCAGCCATGTAGCGTTTTCGGCCGGGGTCCACAGGGCGCTGAATCGCCGCATACGCGCGCGCACATACGCCTTTTCGTACAACGCTCGCTCAAAGGACGCCAGGGGGCGCCGCTTCAGGTGCGTGGCACAAAGGGCGTTCCGCACACAAAAGCGCTCGACAGCCGTATCAGAAGAGGGCACAGCCGTTTTCATCCGCCCAACGAGCGGCGTGATCCAAAAGTGACGAAGTGTACCGGGGTGTGAGCGGAAGCGATTGAACAGGCGGAGCTTCCAGGAACCGAATTCAAAGTACACCAGGCCGTCCGGCTTGAGCACACGTTGTACTTCGTCGAACCAATCAGCGTGGCGCATAAATTGTTCGAGCACTTTTCGGTCCGTGAACACGAGCAGGTCAACAGTGTGGTCTTCCAGCGGCAGCTTGTTCCACGCGTCCAACACCAAAGGCCGCAAGGAAAGCGGCTGGTACCGCAAGCGCAATCCGCCCACGTCCACCTGCTGGTGAAGTGAGCAGAGCAATGTCACCCGTCGCCCAACGCGGGCTAGCACGGGAATCACATCCTCCGGCGGCACACCCAGGCAGACCACGTGGTCGAGTTCCATGCTGGGCAGCATGAACGTCCAGTTCGCGCCGCTCACCTCTCCCTTCACGTTAGTTCCGGGCGTGTAAGACACAGAACGCGCCACGGCAAGGACGCCGCTCTGTTCCCCGTTCTCCGTTCCCCAGAAGGCTTGAGGGAACGTACCAGACCTGTTGGCTTTCCTCTTTGGCTCGAACAATACTCACCTCATTACGCGCCGATAATATGCCGAACGAACGGGATGCGTAAGAGCTCAGGAAACATCTCGCCCACCCGCAACGTGGTCCGGTTCAGGCGCACAATTAGAACCGAGATCACGCCAGCCAAACCGATGCTCACATAGGCGGGCAAGTTGGCCAGCCATTGCAGGAACAGCAACCCAACGGCCCCAGCGACAATGCTCAGGTAAACGCGCATGTACCGAGGTTCCCACAAACGAATCCCGGTTCCCATCGCCAATCCAGCTTGCTTGAGCAGGTTGAAGATCACCATTGTGGTGAAAGTGCCCACCGCCGCACCGAGGGCGCCATACCGTGGAATGAGCAGCAGGTTGAGCGCTAAGTTCAGCACAGCCACGAAGACGTTGATGAAGACCACGTAGCGAACCTTGCCGTACACTTTCAGGGTCAACCCGTTCTGTCCCAGGGCCGCGTTGAAGTAGTATCCGGACGACAGCAAGGCCAAAATGATGGCCGACTCCTCGTAACGGGTCCCGTAGAGCAAGACGGTGATGGGCTTCGCCAGCGAGAAGGTGAGCACAAAGACGGGAAAGGACGCCACGGCCGTCCAGGCGGCATTTTGCCAGTAGAGATCGTTGACAGCCTCGCGGTCCTCGCGGGCAAACAGGCGCGCCGCCAGTGGCGTGAAAAGCAGGGCGAAGCTGGAAAGCACAAGTTGGTTCAGCTTGGCCGTTGGCTGAACGGCCCGCAACGCCGCCACATCCACCGTCCCTTGGAAGCGCTCCAGCAGGACGGCGTCCACCGTGTTCATCACCGTGTAGACCAAGTCGGAAGTCAGCAGCGGCACCGTAAACGTCAAGACTTCGAGCGCTGGAATCGTCACATTGCGCAACTGTAGGAGTCCTTCCCGCTTCAACAGGCGCCACAAAATGAGCGCGTATGTGGCAATGCCCAGCACGCCAGCCACCACGTAGCCCTCGGCCAGAAAGGAAACGTCACTGCGTCGAGCGATTAGCAATACCACAATGCCCAGCTTCAGGCCCGGCCCCAACACGTATTTCCGAAAGAAGATCGCCCGCGGGCTGGAGAAGACGGCCAGCAATCCGGTCAACACCGTGTCGAAGGCCCGAATGGGCGACAAAAAGATCATCGTCAGCAAGAGCGTAAAGGCTAACTCGTCGTTGATAAAGGAACGGGCGATCTGGTGCTGAAAGCCGTAAAGAGCCAGGATGAGGGCCAACCCCAGGGTGACGATGGTGCCCATCACCATGAGGAGTGTGCCCAACATCTTGTCGTGCTCTCCCCGCTCGTGGTAAATGGGCACAAAGCGGGTCACCGCCCGGTCGAGGCCAAAGGTCACGATGGTCTCGCCCAGCGTGACGATGGAAAGGGCGTAGGCAAAAGCCCCGTAGTCGCTCTTGGTCAGGTACCGGACAACGAGCACCTGCACGACGAAGTTGACGCCCTTGGACAAAAATCGCCCCATGAGCAGCAAGCTCGACCCCCGGATTTGGCGGCGGGTGGCCGAGCGCTTGGCGGCCGGCGTTGCAACAGTTGTAGCAGAGGAGGCAGACGATAGTGTGTCCATAGGGGTTCGGATTCACTTTGCAGGGGCAGCGTTGGTGCTTTCTGCCCACCACTATTTCTTCTTTACTTCAGCATAGCGGAGAAAGCCATAAAAAGAATTAAGGTGACGTTAGAATTGTCTATTGATTGGGGTATGTTCTGAGTTGGGCCAATCCGTCCGCCCCGCCACACCAGCGAGAGCCATGATAAGCCAGAAGTAACGAATATAAGCGAAGTGCAGGAAAAGCCCGCTGGCCAGGTAGGCCACTACGGCGAAGAGAAAGCCAGCAGCCAGTGCCGCGCGATCAGGGTCCCGGTCAGCCCACAGTCGGCGCACCCGATCGAGCGGCCACATGGTCATCAGGAGGACAACGCCCAGCGCGAAGAGGCCCAACAAGCCATTTTCAGCCGCCACGCCCAAGTAAAGCGTGTGCGGCTCCCGGGTTCCCGGCAGCACCCGAATGCTCACTCGCTGTGCGTATGGCTGGTAGTAATACTTGTACATGCCCGGCCCCACGCCCAAAACCGGGTAATCGGCGAAGATAAGGGCTGCTGCCAACCCCTCGGTCAGGCGGCTCTGAACGGCGCCATCGGCGCCAGCCACGCCTTCGGTGTCCGGGTCGGCGAACACGCCCGTGAACGCCACCGTCAAGGATGAGAGCCGCACGGCGTACTGGGGCACCAGTTGCAGTACCAGCACCATGCTCATCACGATCAGCAACAATTGGCGCACCTTGATGTAGCGCATGAACGTCATCAAACCCACCACCAACCCCAATCCTACCGCTGCTCCCCGCGAGAACGTGAGCGCCATTCCAGTGACGATGATCAGCGTACACCCAAGAGCAACCAGGCGCAACAGGTGAGAACGCTCCCCCCAGAAGCGGAAGAGGCCCAGTGGGAAGAGCATGAGCATAATCTGGGCGTACCGGTTCTGTTGGCCCATTGGCCCGCCCAGGCGAGGCTGCTCCACTTCTCCGTACACTGTCTCCACACCAGTGCCAAAAGCCGCCTGGCTGACCTGTGCAAATCCCCAGAAGTCGTTGTCGAAGGAACGGGTAACTTGCTGGTAGAGGGAAAGGGTGCCCAAAAATGTCCCTGCTGCCAGCAACGTCCACACCGCATAGCGCAACATTTGCGGTGAACGCACAGCGTTCACCAGGAGAAAATAGAGTCCCACGCCTTCCACAGCCAGCGTCACGACTTTGGAGAAGGAGACGGCGGGATTCGTGGAGAAGAAAGCGCCCAAAAGGTTGACGAAGAAGAATGCCAGCACGACCCAAAAGGTGGGCAACCAAACAATGGGCTCCCGCCTGATGATCACGTAGTGTGCCAGGGGAAGCACGAGCAACAGCGGGGCCGAGGCGCCCACGATGAAGGGGACCCCGTGAACCTGCACCGCCACCACGGCCGCGTTGGTGTAGAGGATGAAAAGCACCGCCAACGTGGCCGCATCAGGCCAGGCTATCATCGTCAGGAGGCCGCCCACAATCAGCAAGGCCACAAAGGCGAGCAGCGGCTGGTGGCCCGCCACGAGGCCGTACAGAAGTGCTGCGCTCCCGCCCACCAGTGTCACCAGTATGAGTTTGCCGTGGGCACCCAGTTGTCCGGCTCTGAAGGGCGCCTCGTTTCTCGTCCTTAACATGGCCCACCTGCGCGACGAACGGCTAACGTTTGTTCTCGGCTCATCAGCGGCTCTGTTCGACCTGGCGCTGCGTCTCCCACAGCACGATTTTCTGTCCCCGCAGCAGGTTGAACGTGGCCACGATCACTGCCGCGTTGACCATGCAGAAGAAGAAGGGTAAGGCCAGCACCCTGGAACGGCCCACGCGCGTGTTCCGCAGCAGGAATCCAGCCAGGCCACACCCGTACAGCACAGCTTGTCCCAAGGCCGCGATTCTATAAACCGGGCCGGCGTTCCAAAGCCCCCAACTGATCACCAGCAGCGCCAGCAAGGGGAAGGCCACCATCCGCCTGAGCACCTTGTGGGAGAAGAGTTGAACCGCGTAAAAGCCGTACCGGAACGGGTCGAGCAACTCGCGCACCAGCCACACGCCGCGCAGGCCACGGGTGATGACCCGCACCTTGCGGCCAAATTCTACCTTCTCGGTCTTGGCTACAGGCTCGTAGGCTACCGCGTCCGGCGCGAAGACGAGGCGATAGCCCTGAGCTATCACGCGCACCGAGGTAACGAAGTCGTCCGTCACCCCTTCGGGTACTGGCAGAAAGAGGTGGCGCCGGACGGCGTAAATGGCACCGGTGGCCGAAATAGTGTTGCCAGCCTCGCTCTCGTAGAACTTGAGCCAACGGTCGAACCCCCAGTACTCCCGCTCGCCTTCTCCGCTGGGGCTCACCTCGCCTGGCGTGACGTAGACCTGGTTTCCGGCAACGCCCCCCACGTGTGGGTCGGCGAAGGGGCGTACCAAGGCGCGAATTGCGTCGGGCGCATAAATGCTGTTGGCGTCTGAGAAGACCAGAATCTCGCCCGTGGCCTCGGCCACTGCGGCATTCAAGGCGGCTGCTTTTCCCACGCGCCGCAGGGGCAAAAACAGAATACCCCTGTCGGCGTACTGCCGCACGATCTCATTGGTGCGGTCCGTCGAGCCGTCCGAGACCACGATGACCTGGAGTTTGTCCCGCGGGTAATCCAGCGCCAGGATGTTTTCCAGCTTCCTGCCGATGGTGGCCTCCTCGTTGTACGCGGCCACAATGAGGCTCACAGACGGCGTATGATCGGCCCGCCGATAGGGTCGGCGGAAGAACGTCCCCCTCACGAAGACGAGCAACGGAAAGCCGGCATACGTGTAGGCCACAAGGCCGACCAAGAGCCAGAAAATTGCTTTAAGCATCACAGTCCCTTCTCCCGAAAGAGTTGTGCCAAGGTTTCAGCGTTTCGTCGCACGTCGAACTCGCGCAACACCTTCGCCCGCCCGTGGATCCCTAGTCTTGTTCGCAACACGGGGTCCCGGTAAAGCCGCAACAGCGCTTCGACGATGCCTCCCACGTCACCTGGCCGGACAAGAAAACCGTTCTCGCCGTGGTCCACCAGTTCGGGAATTCCCGACAGGCGGCTCGCCACGACGGGTAGACCGCAGGCCATAGCCTCCATCAACACGACGGGAATCCCTTCTCGTCGTCCATCTCGGCTGGGCACGCTGGGGGCCACCAACACGTCTGCTCCCTGGAGGAGTTTCAGCACTTCGTGGCGCGTGCGCCGGCCATGAAAGCGAACATGGTTTTCCAGACCAGCTTCTTCGACCTGTCGTGTGAGCTTTTCCAGGTCTGGGCCATCGCCCACGAAGTGGCACTCGAAGGGCACGCCTTTGCGCAGCAGTTGACGACACGCCTCGACCAGATAGGTTTGCCCTTTCACCTCGTGCAACGTCCCCACGCACAAGATGGTAAACGGCCTGCTTGGCTCTCGGGCCACCGGCGGCTGGCGGGGCTGGAAAACTTGAGTGTCCACACCACAGTGGACGACGTGGATTTTGGCCCGCCAAGCTTCACCGCACTCTTGTACAATGATCTCCTTGTTGAAGTTCGAAATGGTGACCACAAAAGCCGCAGAGGCCACCTTCTCACGCAACATGTGCTTGTCCCGGTGCAGGTCGGAACCGTGCGCGGTGAAGCTGTACGGGATACCTGTCAGGCGGTGAATCACGTAGGCCACCGCCGCCGGATGACTGGCGAAGTGAGCGTGAATGTGCTCGATGCCTTCCGCCTGCATCTGGCGCGCGAAGTAAACGGCTTTCGGGAAGAAGACCAGGGCCCCCGCGAAGTAGCGCGCACTCCCCCAATTGGCCCGCAACAGCGTCCCCAGCGTGCGCAGGTACGTCAACGGGCGGCGGCGCAGGAAGTACAGGTGGGCTGAAACAATGGCCGGAGACAGGAAGGGATGAAAATGCGCTCGTGCCATGAAGGCGTGAGCTTCCGGGTGCATCACCGAGGTGCGCTCCCGCTGGAGTGGGTACAGCTCCACCCGAACGTCTTCTTGCTCCACAGCGATCATCTCAGCCAGAATGAAGGTCTCCGTGATTTTGGGGAAGCGCGAGACGAGATAAGCCACCTTCATGGGGCGCACATCACGGTCCTTCTGGAGGGCCGGGCGCTCGTCAATGTTGGTCTGCAGATGAGGCAGAACGGTAAGCAGGTGCATAAGAGGCATAAGTCTGCTCCCTGGAACTCCTTTTGTACAGCACCCAAATGTGAGCTGTCGCCGCCCGCCGCACTGTCTCGGGGTCAGCCATCGCGTCGAGGATTACAGCGTGCGGAAGGCGTTCTGTCACTGTCAGATATTGTTGTCGCTGCTGCTCCAACCGACCCGGCGAATGCTCCCGCTTGCGCTGGAACAACACCTGGCCCGGCGCGTCGAGCAACAGGACCAGGTTGGGCGCAGGACAGGCGTGGGCGAGCAGGCGGCGACGCAGGCGTCTCAGGAGTCCCTCCCGCCTCGTCGGTTGAACCAGCAAGGCATCGTAGGTGTAGCGATCGAAGAGCACCAGATGTCCCCGCGCCCTGTACAACCGCGCCCTGGCATACCGGCGCCACTGCGTCCACAGCGCGGCCAGCAATCCCAAGCCAGGCAGACGGTGCCGCGAACGGCGGGCGCCTTTCTGATAAAGCCCCATGTACTCGACGTGGACGGGGAAGAAGAAGGTTTCCTGTAGCGCCACAGCCAGTGTGCTCTTCCCGGCCCCATCGGGGGCCAGCAAGGCCACATCGGGGTGCTGTGGGCGCACCAGTCCGACGAGAACTTGTGCCTTGCGGGCTAACCAGTCGCGCCATCGGCGCAGCATTGCGCCCAGAGGGCCACGCCGGGCCAGGTGCCGAACGACAAGGGGGCGAGCGGCCAGCAGCTTTTCCCACGCTTCCGCCCGCACCAGGGCGACCACGTCCTCCGGCGCCATGTGGTTGCCCCAGTAGGCCAAGAGTGCTGACGCTAGGCGCGCATCGTCGCGCACTTCCCCGGCAAGTTGCTTCAGGCGCTCGCCCCAGTGAGCTGGAAATTGCCCCTTGTCCACTACGCAGTGGAGGAGCAGCGTGACGAACTCGTCTTCAGGCGACGGGATCCACGTGTTCCTCCACGGCTGACGGTGTGCCAGAAGCCCGTCGGCCAGCCTCGTCTGCCACACGTGAAAGGGACGCCCGTAGGCAATGCGGGTTACGATGTCAAGCTTCAGCCACCTGTCGCGCCGCCCGTCGTAGGCCACGAAAAAGTGGTGCGGCGAACGCCCCCACGCGCGCAGCCGAACGAACCCCAGCGCGGCCAGCACAGCGGCAGCCTCGCCGAGTTGGGATTCCTCGACCAGCAGATCTACGTCGCCCTCTTCCACCGCGTCAAGCCGGTCGTGTCCGCGCAGAACGCAGTAACACACACCGGCTTGGCTCAATGCCGTGAACACATCGGCCAGCAAAGGGTCCACCGCGGCGCTCCTCACTCCTTACGCTCTTGTCGCGTGGGCTGGTTCAGGCATCTCTTCCGCCTTCCCCTCCGGCGGAGGGGAAGGCGCCAACTCATCCCTCTCCTGCTCAGGCTCCGACACCCCCCTGTCTATTGTTGGCTCCAAGGTCAAAGGCTGATCGGAGGTGCTAGGATGCCCTTTCATCGCCTTCGCACTCACGCGCTTGCGCAGGCGGCGAACGCGGCTGGCCGGCCGGTACATGCGCCGCTGAATGAGAGTCTTGTAACTCAACACGGCCCCAACGACGTGTACACCCAGCGAGTGGAGCTGGCGCACAGCCTCGCCGACTGACTCTCGGAGCGTTTCACCCTTGTAGGCAACCAGAACGACACCGTCCACCCGCGAGGCCAAAATCAGGCTGTCGGCGAAGGCCAGCAGCGGCGGGGCCACCACCAGCACGAAGTCAGCCTGCTCCTGTAGGCACTCCAGGAAGCGCGTCATGCGGGCCGAGGCCAGCAACTTGAAGGACTCGGCCGAGACGGGACCGGTCGGCACTACGGCCAGTTCGGGCAACCACTCTACACGGGTGGCCACAGGTGTTTGGGAGTCTTCGGTGAGCATGTCCGTTAGCCCAGGCGTTTCCTCGGGCAATCCCAGCAGGGTGGACAAAGTGGGATACCGCACGTTGGCGTCCACCAGAATCACGCGGCTCCCCATCTCGGCCAAAGCTGCCGCCAAGTTGAGCGCGAGCTCGCCCGTAGTGGCGTCATTGGCCGTGGTGCTGCTCAGCATCACGGTGCGCACATTGTTGCTCTGGCTGGCGAATTGAAGCTTTGTGCCCAACATGCGGTAGTTTTCAGCCGCCTGTGAGTCCGGATGAGCCTGAACAATGAGGCGCTTCTGTCCGCTGCCGGTCAGCGTGCGGTGAGCGGCAATTGAACCCAGCATGGGTACACCAGCGGCCCGCTCGAGGTCCTTCTCGTCCTGTATGGAGGTATCCAGGTACTCGAAGGCCAACACGACGAACAGAGCCAGAATCAACCCGCCCACTGCCCCCATCAGAACCCGCAGACGAAGTTGGGACGCCGCCGGGTAACCGGTCACGGCTGGCTCCACAATTTTGACCTGGTTGGTGGTGCTCTCCTGGAGGGATGCGTAGAGTTGAGCCAACGTGCGATGGGCGTCGGTCAGGCGCGCGCGCTCCTGGGTAAGCTGGTTCATCAGGAACTGCCGCTGCTGGTCACGCGCCTGCTGAATCTCAAAGAGGCGCGCGCGCTCTCGAGTGATCTGGTCTTGGATAAGTTGCTGTGCGGTGATGTCTTGAGTCGTTCGCAGAAGCTCCTCGAGTTGTTTAATGCGGTTCTCGGTGGTCTGGATAATTTCTTGGAGCTCGGGGTCAGGGTTGGCCTCTTCCTCCTCCAGGGCCGCCAACTCCGCTTCCAGTTCACGGATGCGTGCCTCCGTGGCGGAAACGATTTCCTCCAGGCGAGCAATCTCGCTCACGATTTGCTCGCGCACCTGATCCCTGGTGGAAACGGCCGCAGAACTGAGGCGCACGAGCATTTCGGCCTCAGCGTTGGCAATGTTGGCAGCACGGATGGGGTCCGTGTCCTCAACCACCACGGTCAGAATCTGTGTTTCCTGGTCGGTTTTGATGCGGATGGTCTTCTTCAGAATCTCGGGGGTGGTCTCCAGTCCCAACTCGTTAATCACGGCCTCCAGCACCGGACGTGTGGTGGCCAGTTTGGCATAGGTCTGCATCAACTGGCTTCCTGTGCGCAGCGCGTTGAGGTCGGGGTTGGGGCTATCAATGCCAGGCCCGACAATCAGGCGCGCGCGAGCTTCATAGACGGTCGGTTGCTGTTTGCCCACCCAGTAGCTCGCTGCGCCGGCCAGGCCAGCCGCCAGGATGAACAACCACGCCCAGCGCAACACAATCCGGACATACTTCATGTCAATGTTCATAGAACTCCCCTGAACACAAGATGCAATCTGCTTACTTTGCCCCTTTGCCCTGGAAAACCGCCAGCACTGTGCGCACGAGGATGTTGATGTCGAACCACAGGCTGCGCCGCTCGATGTAAGCGATGTCCAACCGCAAGCGCTCGTCGAACTCCGTTTCGGCGCGTCCTTCGATTTGCCAGAGGCCGGTAATGCCGGGCAGCACGTCCAGCCGCTCTGTCTGCCAGAGTTGATAAGTGGAACTGTCGAAGGAGGTTGGGCGGGGCCCCACCAGGCTCATTTCGCCCCTGAGCACGTTGATGATTTGGGGCAATTCGTCAATGCTCGTCTTGCGCAAAATGCGCCCCACTCGCGTGACGCGCGGGTCGTTGGTGATCTTGAAGTCAGGCCACTCAAGCTCGTTGAGGTGCATCAACTCCTTCTTCAACTCTTCGGCGTTGGGCACCATCGTGCGGAACTTGTACATCCAAAACCGGCGCCCCCCTCGGCCAGTGCGCAGTTGTTTGAAGAAGATCGGCCCCCCTGGCGAGTCAATTTTGATGAGAATGGCGACCACAACGAAAAGGGGAATGACAAGTGGCATGGCCAGCAAACAGAGTGTTACATCCATGATGCGCTTCAGGCGCAGGTAGGCCACTCCAGTGATCAGGCGGCGGTCCGGGTCGAATTTCTCGTACCACGGGACCTCCTCCGCGACCACTGGTGGCCCTTTTCCGTACTGTTGTGCAGGCGTCAAACTCATCCCTGTATTCCCTCCCCAGTGTTTGTGCCATCTGCGTCGGAGCGTCGCCAGCATCAGGCGTCACCCGCCTGTCTGGCTTCTGAGACGACCTTCTCTGGCTCTACTGGCTCCCTTCTGTCTCTGTCCACGTGCACCGTGGAAGGGCTGTAATCCGTAATAGCAGCTCGCCCCTGAACCCGGTTGAGTGGATATGGCTGGAGCTTCTGCTCCGCGTGGTGGACAATTTCGTCGAACGTCAAGCCCTCAACGGGGAAGGTGGCGGCCCCGCAGCGCAGCGAGATGCCCAGGTGACGTTCGGCATATCGCTGCAACCGTTGGACGATAATGGGGGTCTGCTCCTGGTGAGCTTTGGGGGCCACGAGCACCAGTCGGCCCTCCTGGCTGCGGTCCAGAATGAAATCCGTGCGGCGAATGCGCCAGGCAAGCAGGCGGGTCAACGCCATCAGGTTGTACCGCCGGGCCAGCAGTTTTTGGATCTCCCGGGCCGTCTCGTGCAATACCACCTCCCTGTCAGACGCCTCCACTTCCATCACGATCACGCTGAGCGGGTAATGCTCACGGCGAGCGTACTGCATTTCGCGCCGCACCCAAGCCTCAGCCTCCTTGGGCCTGTACACGCTGTTGGGCATGTCCCCCAAAATAAGCGCGCTGACCGTCTCCAGAAAATCACTCAACCGATGCCCAACAGCGTAGGCCAGACCAACGCTTATCAACACAGAACCGATCTCAAAAAGAAACACGTACGTCTGTGCCCCTCCCCACATTGGTCGTCCGCTCATCAAGCGCAAGCCGATGTAGAGGGGGATGGCGACTCCCGAGTACACCGAGAAGGAAAACCGAGCCCAGCGAGGCATCAGCAGACAAAAGAGGACGACCCCGAACACATACAGGTAAAGAAGCGAAGGCAGGTTCAACACAGGGGACCCACCAATGTCCAGACGCTCGATGTTGAAAAGAAAGCTCAACCAGATGACAAATGCCAGGACATACTGATGCAACCGCAACATTTCAAACCCCTTTACAGTACTGCCCTGTTGCTCCGTGTCCGCATAGCAGAAGAACACCTTTCATGGGGGACCGCGCTTCGACCGCGTATACCAGGTGGTATAGTCCCGTCAACATGAATCATAAAACGAAAAGGGGAGAATCACATTAAAGCCATATTAGAAGAGCCTATCAATGCGCCACATGTCTTCACACGTTAAGCAAGCCGCTCTGTTCTACCGCTTCACCGCCCGCCAAAACCGCAACGTGGCAGGAGCGGAGCGACGTAGCTGCCCCCGTCCCCGTCATGCCTTCTCATCACGCCCGCTTTTCGTTTGACGACTCCCGCAAGCTGTGATATAGTTTTCCATAAATCACAAACAGGACTTACGCCGTTGTGTTGTGCTAAAGGAAAGAGAGGAGTGGGGGACACTCCCCACGCTCCACGGTAGGGGGTTCTATCCCCTGCACCCCCGGAATATAACCAGATCAAACCTTTGCCCACGACCAACCGCGTAACTCCTGTCACAAAACAGTGTGGGGCTATAAACAGCGTTGGACGAAGTTCTATTCAATGCGGAGAGGGTGAGGCCATCGGTACTCAAAAGTATCGCGTCAACGAGCGAATCCGCGTTCGGGAAGTCCGGTTGATTGACGAAGAGGGCCGTAATCTGGGCATCGTGCCCATTCAGAAGGCCCAAGAGTATGCCCGCAGTAAAGGGCTTGATCTGGTGGAAGTCGCACCCAACGCGCGCCCGCCTGTCTGTCGGGTCATGGATTACGGCAAGTTCATCTATGAGCAGACGAAGCGAGAGCGGCAGGCGCGCAAAGCTCAGAAGCAAATCGAAGTCAAGGAAATCCGCTTGCGCCCCAAAACCGATGAATACCACATCGGGTTCAAGCTGAAACAGGCGCGCAAGTTTCTGGAGAAAGGGCACAAAGTGCGCGTGCGCGTGCTTTTCCGGGGGCGCGAGCGAGCACACGTCGGGCTGGGCGAGAAAATGCTCGATGATGTCGCTCAACAGCTTGCCGATGTCGCGACCGTTGAGCAACGGCCCCGGTTGGAGGGCAGCTCCATGACGCTGGTTCTTTCGCCTAGCACCGAGAAGAAGAAGTAAACAAGCCGACCATCAGGGGGAGTTTTCGCCATGCCCAAAATGAAGACCCACAAGGCAACTCAGAAGCGCTACAAGGTCACCGGAACCGGAAAGGTGTTGCGCATGAAAGTGCGCCGCAGCCACTTGCGGCGCAAGAAGCCCAAGCGCGTGCGCCGCATGTACCACCAGTACCTGACGGTCACGCACAGGGGGACCGTTCGGCGGGTTAAGCGCTCGGCGCCGTCGCTGTGGGATT
>WFWG01000025.1 GCA_015491235.1 Ardenticatenaceae bacterium | reverse complement strand
GTCACGAGCTGGTCGCCCCGAACTTCAGGGTTGCGGATGTGGGGCACACCTTTGCCCTTCAGGCGGAACACGTGGCCCGTCTGCGTGCCAGGCGGAATTTTCAGTTTGACGGGACCGTCCACCGTGATGACTTCGATTTCGTCTCCCAAGGCCGCCTGGGCCACGTTGATTTCCACGTCCAGCAAGATGTCGTTCCCCTGGCGGCGGAAATACTCGTGGGGGCGCACCCGCACGTCCACGTACAGGTTGCCGGGCGGTCCACCCCGCAGCCCGTGCTCTCCTTCACCGGTCAAGCGAATGCGGACTCCATCGTCCACACCGGGAGGAATAGTAACCTGTAGTCGGCGTTCCACGCGCACGCGGCGGGCTCCCCGACAACGGCGACAGGGCGTCTGGATGACCTCGCCTTCGCCCCGGCAGACCGGGCACGTGTCGCTGATAATCACCTGCCCGAAAATGCTCTGGCGAGCCATGCGCACCTCGCCCGTGCCGCCACAGCGACCACACCGCACCGGTGAGGAGCCCAGCGCCGCGCCTGTTCCCCCGCACTCGGGGCAGGTTTCCAGTCGCGAAACGGTGATCTCCTTGACGGTCCCCCGCACCGCCTCCTCGAAGTCAACGGTGACCGTGGTCTTGATGTCGCCCCCGCGCATGGGGCCACGCCGCTGGGACCACGACCGCCGTCCGAAGCCGAAGAACTCCTCGAAGAGATCGCCCAGGTCAATGCCCACATCTGGCCCGAAACCGAAGCCCGCTCGCGGCCCGGCGTGGCCAAAGCGGTCGTACATGGCGCGCTTCTCGTCGTCAATGAGCACTTCGTAGGCCTCGTTGATCTCCTTGAAGCGCTCCTCGGCCTCCGGGCTCTTGTTCACGTCGGGGTGATACTGGCGCGCCAGGCGACGATAGGCCCGTTTGATCTCCTCTTTGGTGGCGTTTCGTGACACGCCCAACACTTCGTAATAGTCCCGTTTGGCGTTCATCGGTTCACCGGTCCCGTCTGTGTTCTTGGCGTTCGTTTCCCGCGGGAATTTTACGACACAGCGGACGAAGATTCAAACGGCGCGGCATCGCCCCGAGACTGGTCGAGCTGGCTGATGGTTTCCGCCAGGTCGTTGGTCAGGGCACGGATGCGCTCGGCCGTGCTGTCGGGGTCGTTGAGCGCCTCGCGCAGGGCAACTTCCCGCTCGTGGAGTTGCTGGGACGCCTCGGCCGAGAGGCGCTTTCCGAAGAGCTGGCGTGCGCGGGCCGCGCGGTAGAGCACGGCCTCGGCCTTGTTGCGCGCCAGGATGAGGTCGAGCCGCCGCCGGTCTTCGGCTTCGGCCTCCTGGGCTTGGCGAATCATCTCCTCGATCTCCTCGTCGCGCAGGCCGGAGACGCCGGTAATGGTAATTCCCTGCATCTGGCCAGTGTCCAGATCGCGCGCCGTCACGTGGAGGATGCCGTCGGCGTCAATGTCGAAGGTGACCTCGATGCGAGGTTCGCCCCTTTTGGCCGGACGAATGCCGGTCAACTCGAAATAGCCCAGCGAGCGGTTCTCGGCAGCCAGCGGGCGCTCTCCCTGCACGACGTGAATGCGCACCGTGCGCTGGTTGTCCTCCACCGTGCTGACGATTTGGGTCTTGCGGGTGGGAATCGTGGTGCCGCGCGGAATCAAGGGAGTAGCCACCCCGCCCACCGTCTCGATGCCCAGCGTGAGGGGCGTCACGTCCAACAACACCACATCTTTTACCTCGCCAGCCAACACGCCAGCCTGAATGGCAGCGCCCATCGCCACGACTTCGTCCGGGTTGATACCCTTGTAGGGCTCCTTGCCGAAGAACTCCGCCACCGCCCGCTGCACGGCTGGCATTCGGGTCTGGCCGCCCACCAGGATGACGGCGTCAACCTCGTCGGGCGTCAGGCCAGCGTCTTTGAGCGCCTGTCGCACCGGCTCCAGCGTGCGGGCAATCAGGTCTTCCACCATTGCTTCCAAGTGGGCACGGGTCAACGTCAGTTCGAGGTGCTTGGGACCACTGGCGTCGGCCGTGATGAAAGGCAGGCTGATGTCGGTCTGCATCACCGAGGAGAGCTCCACCTTGGCCCGCTCGGCAGCTTCCCGGAGGCGCTGCATAGCCAAAGGGTCTTCCCTCAAGTCAATGCCCTCCTGCTCCCGAAACGTCTCCACGGCCCATTCGACGATACACTGGTCGAAGTCGTCGCCGCCCAGGTGCGTATCGCCAGCGGTAGCCAGCACCTCGTAGACGCCTTCGCCAATGTCGAGGATGGAAATGTCGAAGGTACCCCCGCCCAGGTCGTAGACGGCCACCTTCTGCTCACCCTGGCGGCCCAGGCCATAGGCCAGCGCCGAAGCCGTGGGCTCGTTGATGATGCGCAGCACTTCTAAGCCGGCAATGCGGCCCGCGTCCTTGGTGGCCTGACGCTGGGCGTCGTCAAAGTAGGCCGGCACGGTAATGACCGCCTGAGTAATCTCCCGTCCCAGGTACGCCTCAGCGTCGCGCTTCAGCTTTTGGAGAATCATGGCGCTGATTTCCGGCGGGGCATACTCGCGACCGGCCATGAGAACGCGGACGTCGCCGTTGGGCGCCTCGCGCACCTGGTAGGCCACGCGCCGGATCTCCTCCTGGGTGGTGGGGTCGCGGTAGCGCCGCCCCATGAAACGCTTGATGGACACGATGGTATTTTGGGGGTTCACCACGGCCTGGCGTTTAGCCGTCAAGCCCACCAGGCGCTCGCCGCTTTTGGGGTTCACAGCCACCACCGACGGCGTGAGCCGGCTCCCCTCGGCGTTGGGGATGACAACCGGTTCCCCACCCTCCAGGATTGCCATGACCGAATTGGTTGTGCCCAAGTCAATTCCCAGTATCATTTCAGTGATCAGTGACCAGTAATCAGTGGGCAGTAATCAGTAACAGGAGTTACGCGGTGGGGTAAGCCACCGATTGAGAGCCAAATAGCAAGAGACGCCACGATCAGG
>WFWG01000024.1 GCA_015491235.1 Ardenticatenaceae bacterium | reverse complement strand
CCCAAAAGGGGAAAGATGTAGGGGCGCAGCAGCACGCTGCGCCCTGCTGGGGGGACACCCTCCACGCCCCCCGGAATGAGGTGGTGCGGCGCCGAGCCATTCCGGTGAATATATGGCATTTGCAGACCCAATTGGTATCAGTCGCTGAGGACATCCTTGAGCCAGGAAAGCACAACAGCGACCACCTGCTCCTCGTGGCCCCTGTAGTTGTGGCGCACGCCAGGCAAGAAGCGCAACGTGCAGGAGGGCGTCCGGCGGGCCTGTCGTGCCAGTGCCTCCAGGGCCGCTTTGGGGTCGCCGGGCACATACTCGCCTTCCGTGCCCAGCAGAGCCAGCAGCGGAACGGCGATGTCCGGCACGCAGGGCCAGAGTTCGTCCGGCGTCGAGAAGCGGAAGATGTGAGACGGGGCGTTAGGGCCAAAGAAGTCGAGAAACGTGGCAGCGCTCATCGGGATGTACTCGGGCTTAGGTGGGAGAAGCAGCGCGTCGGGCTGTCCCTTCGCCACCTGACGTTGCGCCCACTCCACGATCTGGTCGAAAGGCTCCCCTTCCTGGCGTTGTAAAACCGTGAGGTCGGCTGGCGAAAGCAACCCCACGCCGATCACGCGAGGGTCTTGAGTTCTGGCAACGTAGTGGGCCACCTTGGCCGCCCCCAAGCTGTGCCCCAGCAGCACCACGCGCGAATAGCCCCGCCCTTCCAGCCATTCCAGCCAGGCTTGCAGGTCGAACAGGCTGTGCTCGAACCGCTCGTAAGCGCTGCCCAGGCGGGCGCTGCGGTCGGGGTCGGTAGAGTAGATGGTCGCCATGATGTCGTGACCACGGGTGTTGGCCGTGAGGAAGGCGTATCCAGCCCCGTGAACCACCTGTGCTAACAGGTGAACATAGGGAAGACGGTAGAAATTGGCCGTGAAGCCGTGTATCAGCAAGACGGCGGGCTTGGAAGGCTCAGAGGGGACGAAGAAAGCGTGTAGAATCAACTCGTCGGCTGTCGTGGCCGAAACAAGGTATCCAGGTACAGGCATCGAACACTCCGTCGGAGAATGGAAAGAAGAGAGCCCGGCCTGGGAACCGGGCTCCTTTTCAGGTGGGCGCGAGAGGACTTGAACCTCTGACCTCACGGATGTGAGCCGTGCGCTCTGACCAACTGAGCTACGCGCCCACGCTTCCTCACTTATTTCCCCCATGCCGGGGGTGGGACTCGAACCCACAAGGGCAAGGCCCACGCGATTTTGAGTCGCGCGCGTTTACCAATTTCGCCACCCCGGCGAAACCTCACCGAGCGTCCGCGGCAGGACTCGAACCTGCGACCTCAGCCTCCGCAGGGCTGCGCTCTATCCGACTGAGCTACGCGGACAGGAAAGTGACCGCGGAGGGACTCGAACCCCCAACCCGCTGATTAAGAGTCAGCTGCTCTACCAAATTGAGCTACGCGGCCACTTCAAGTGGGGGGAGAGGGATTCGAACCCCCTCAGGCATACGCCAACGGATTTACAGTCCGCCCCGGCTCTCCAACTCCGGCGTCCCCCCACTCACCTTCCTTCGCGATGGGGAGTATAGCACAGGGGCCGTGGATTGTCAAGTTTTTAACCTGAAATCCGCTGAAAGCGCCAATTCACCGTTTCCTTTTCAGAACGCTCACCGTATGTCTTGGTGGAAGAAGCGGAAACCTTTATGAAGAAGGAGGGGGGTGACGGATGATGAGACGATTCTACGTAGGGGTAAGTGTCGGTTTGGCGTTGTTGTTTCTCCTGATCCCAGCTACCGTGTTGGCCCAGTGGTCAGTTGCGGACTCGGGGCTGGAGTTCAAGGGGGTTGTGGAGGATATGCCCGCGAATGGCCTCGTGGGCGAGTGGCAAATCGGCGGCTTGACGTTCCAAGCCACGACGAGCACGAAGTTCGAGGTCGAACACGGGCCGCTGGCCGTGGGCGCCTGTGTGGAGGTGAAATACTTCGTTGACAACGGCGTGAACGTAGCGACCAAGATCTCCACCGAAAGCGCTGACGACTGCGGCGACGCGAGTAGCTTCGAGTTCAAGGGCATTCTCGAGGAAATGCCCGTGGGCGGCGGAAGCGGTACCTGGACGGTGAGTGGTGTGGACTTCCAGGCCACCAGCACCACTCAGTTCCGCACGGAGCATGGCCCACTCGTTGTGGGTGCGTGTGTCGAGGTGAAGTACATCGTGCAGGGTGGACAAAACGTGGCGTTGAAGATCGCCTCTGAGGAACCGAAGGAGTGCCAGCAGGCCGGTGTCAGCAAGCAGGAAGTCCACGGCACCGTTGATGCCATGCCGTCCGACGGCCTCGTGGGCACTTGGGTCATTGACGGCGTGGAGTACGAGGCGACCAACGCTACCGTCTTCGAGCAGCGAGATGGTCCCTTTGGCGTGGGAGCGTGTGTGGAAGTGGAGTTTGTGGTGCAGGGTTCCACGCGCGTGGCCCTCAAAATCAAGACCGACGATGATTGTGGCGCATCAAGCAACGCGCATAAAGTCTACGGCATCGTGGAAGTGTTGCCCGCTGGCCTCATTGGCACGTGGACCATCAGCGGTACTCAGTACGAAGTGACCAGCACCACGGAACTCAAGACGCCGCATGGGCCCTTTGCCGTGGGCGTCTGCGTGGAGGTGAAGTACACGTTGAGCGGCACCACACGCTTGGCCCTGGAAATCGAGACAGAGTCGCCCGACGAGTGTGGCCTGCGCGTTGAGGGCGAGTTCGAAGTCAAGGGAATCATCGAACAGATGCCCAGCGATGGCTTGGTGGGCCAGTGGGTCATCAGCGGACAGACGTACACCACAACGGCCCAAACGCGCTTCGAGCAGGAGCACGGCGCTTTCGAGGTGGGGCGGTGCGTTGAGGTCAAGTACACGGTAAGCGGCTCAGACCGCATCGCCACGAAGATCGAAACCAAACGCCAGCAGGCTTGCTCTTCCCAGGAGGAGCACGAGGTTTACGGCGAGATCGAAGCCCTGCCTGCCGGTGGCCTCATCGGCACCTGGACGATTGGTGGCCAGGAGTACGTCGTGACCACCACCACGAAACTCGAAGACGGCCCCTTCTTCGTGGGGTTGCTCGTGGAAGTGCACTTTGTGGTGAGTGACGACGGCACCCTGATCGCCACGAAGATCGAGGGCAAGCACGCTGTGGACGACGATGACCGCCTGTTGGGGCAAGCTTACGGGCGAATTGACGCCTTCCCCTCCAACCTGGTTGGCACCTGGACGATTGGCGGCCTGGAGTACGAGGCCCGAACGACCACCAAGTTCGAGCAGGACGAAGGGCCGTTCGCGGTGGGCGCCTGCGCTAAAGTGCGCTACTTCCTGGAGAACGGCACGCGCGTTGCCGCCAAAATCGAAACCGAATCACCCGGTGATTGTTCCGAGGTCAACGGGATGCCGGTCAGCCGTCTGGTGGGATTCGTGGAAGATATGCCGCCCCAAGGGTTTGTGGGCACGTGGACCATCGGCGGGACACTCGTCGAAGTGACGGCCACCACCAAGATCGAAGAAGAGCACGGCGCCCTGGTGGTGGGAGCATTCGTGAAGGTCAAGTACGTCCAGCAGGGCGGCGTCAACCTGGCCCTGGAGATCGAAACGCACGTGCCCCCCGAGGCCGGCGACTTCACGCGCATCGGCTACCTGCGAAAGAACGGAACCACCTGGTCGGTGGACGGGCAGGACTTCATCGTCACCGACGTGACCATCCTGGACGACAGCCGCGCCCCGTTGACCGACGGACAACCGGTGGTAGTGAACGCCTATGCAGCGCCGGGCGCTCCACGGCTGAGCAGCACGCTCTCGCAGGCGACGGCCACGGCGGGAACGTTGACGGCCACTCGCGTGACGGCCATAGAAGCCATCTACAACCTCTATCTCCCCGTACTCGTCAAGTAGGAGCGAGGGTGTCTGCTTAGCCGTTCCCCTTCCCCCCACCTTGCCACAAGGTGGGGGTTTTTTTACTTCTCTCGCACAAGGCGCTGGCGCTGGTACATCTCCACCACTTCCGCCGTGGTGGTCGCATCCTCGGGGCGCTTGTCGTCCCGCACCCGGCCGGTAAAGCGGGGAAAGCGCAGGCTGAGGCCCCTGTCGGGGCGCAGGAGGCCGAAGGCACATGTGTGGTTGGGGCTGAAGGTAATCTCGGCCGCGCTCACCTCGATGACCAGGGTCGGTGTCGCCCACACGTCCGGCTCCAGCAGAGCCCGCACGCGCGGGTGGCAGTGGTCGAGGCGCAAGGCGTTCAGGCGCTCGGTGAAGGCCGCCAGGTCGGCGTCGGTGAATCCCGCGCCGCACTTGGTAATCGTCTCGAACATGTCGGTCTCGTGATTGTAGGTGGCCAGCAGGAGGGAGCCGTACGTTCCCGCCCGGCGGCCCTTGCCGTAGAAGCCGCCCACCACGACTAGGTCGAGCGTGTCGGCCAGCTCGCCGTGGTAGTCGCGCTTGTACTTGATCCACTTCCAGGAGCGCTTGCCCGCCTCGTACACGGCGTCCGGCCGCATGTCCTTGCAAACCAGCCCCTCGGCTCCTTCGGCAATGGCTTCCTCGAAGATGGCCGAGAGCCTGTCTTCCGAGTCGGCCTCCCACCGGTGGGCCAGGGAGACCCGCTCGTGGGGCTTCAAAGCCCGCTCCAGGGCCTGACGGCGCACCGGGTAAGGTTGATTCAGGAGGCTTTCGCCGTCCAGGTAAAGAATGTCGAAGAGGAACGCAGCAACGGGATACTGGGCCAGAATGTCGGACGTAACGTACTTGCGCTTGCGGTGCATGACTTCCTGGAAGGGGCGCATTTCGCCGCTGTGGGGGTCAATGGCGACCGCTTCCCCTTCCACGATTGCGTCGTGGGGCAGCGCTTCCCGCAGGGCCTCGATGAGGTCCGGATACTGGTGCGTGATGTTCTCCAGCCGACGGGAGTAGATCGTGACACGTTCTCCCTGCAAGTGGGCCTGGAAGCGTTCACCGTCGTATTTGAACTCGGCGGCACAGCGTCCGCCCTGGCGGTTGAGGATTTCTTCCAGCGAGCCTGCCCGCTCGGCCAGCATGGGGCGAATGGGATGGCCGGGCCGGATGCGCACGTGCTCCAGTGCTTCTCTCCCCTCGTGAGCCAAGGTGGTGGCGACCCAAGCCAGGTCCGAAGTGAGGTTGTAGGCCCGCTCGAGGAGGGCCCGCTGGCGCACGTCGCCCAGGTACGCCACGGCCAGTGCCTCCAACACGGTGGCGTCGCCCACGCCCAGGCGCAACCGCCCGGTCACGGCCCGTACCAGGTAGCGGGCTTCCAGGGGCGTGGCGCGACGCAGCAGCCCGGCCAGCAGGTCAATCTTGCGCTGTTGGGAACCAGGACCGGTCGCGCGGGCAATGTCGAGCAGCGTTTCGAAGACTTGGCGCACGTGCAGCGGCGGTTCGACGGGCGCTTCAGCCACTTCCAACAGTGCCTCGGCGGCTGTGCCCAGGTCGCCGGCTTCAGCGGCTCGCTGGGCGACCTCTTCAGGCGGAGCGTCGGTGGCCGCGGCCACCGCCTGAATGGCCAGCTTCTCCCCCATGTTGAGTTCGATGCCCTCGTAGTCTGGCGCCACCTTGCCCTGGAGGAGGTAGATAATGGCCGGCAGGTCCTCGGGGTCAGCTTGGCGGAGGGCGTCGGCCAGCGTGGCCCGCATTTCCAGGCGGCTGGTGAGGTGTTCCAGCCGGTCGAAGACCTCAGCGAGTTGGCGGAAGGTGCGCACAGCCATTTCAGGCCTCCTGTGGTTTCTGTTTCACTCGCCCGTGTTGAGAGGGGAGAACGAAGGGGACAGGGGGCGTTGCGTATTCTAACCAAACGAAAAAAGCCCGGCCTGTACCGGGCCAGAGCCACCGGTCGGACTCGAACCGACGACCTGCTCATTACGAGTGAGCCGCTCTACCAACTGAGCTACGGTGGCATGATAAAAACAGGAGCGGGCGATGGGACTCGAACCCACGACCTTCTCCTTGGCAAGGAGACGTTCTACCGCTGAACTACGCCCGCTCGAGTGCTGAGGCCCAGACTCGAACTGGGGACCCCCGCGTTTTCAGCGCGGTGCTCTACCAACTGAGCTACCTCAGCACGGTGCGAGAACAAGGCCAGCTACGTTCCCGCACAGAATGGTCGGGGCGAGAGGATTTGAACCTCCGACCTCGTCGTCCCGAACGACGCGCGCTAACCGGACTGCGCTACGCCCCGACACCACATCAACAGCCAGTGCCGACGGAGGGATTCGAACCCCCACGGGCGCAAGCCCACTGCGTCCTGAGCGCAGCGCGTCTACCAGTTCCGCCACGTCGGCACACAGGCTGCGGGGCTAGGACTCGAACCTAGACTTGCTGATCCAGAGTCAGCCGTCCTGCCAGTTAGACGACCCCGCAGCGAATGGGCGCGAGAGGACTTGAACCTCTGGCCTCCACGATGTCAACGTGGCGCTCTAACCAACTGAGCTACGCGCCCATTTCAGGTAGCCCCTACGGGATTCGAACCCGTGTCTCTGCCTTGAGAGGGCAGTATCCTAGTCCACTAGACGAAGGGGCCACGCTGAAATTCAGGAGCCCACGACGGGACTTGAACCCGTGACCTCGTTCTTACCAAGAACGTGCTCTACCATCTGAGCTACGTG
>WFWG01000023.1 GCA_015491235.1 Ardenticatenaceae bacterium | reverse complement strand
CTTCCCCCTTCTCATCCAGTTTCGGTTGGGCCCCCGGCCGAGGCCGGTCATATAAAGCGCCCTCCAGTCCCTCTTCGACAAAGCGCCGGCAGGTCTTGATCACCGTCGGTTCGCTCACCCCCAGCACGCGGGCAATCGCCTTGCGTTGGTATCCCTCCGCCGCCAACAACAGGGTGCGGGCCCGGCGTAACACCCGCGCCGAGGCCCTGCCTTTACGGAGCAGGCCTTCCAGAAACGCCCGCTCTTCCGCCGTGAGTGTCACCTTGTACTTCTGCGGTCGAGCCATAACCCTTCCCTCCCGGTTATGCTATTTCCTAGGAGGAAAGGATAATTTAATAATTCACTGTGGTCAAGTACTAGCGCACGATCATAATCGGCTCCTTATTAAAATTGAGCACAATACCAGCCAACCGGTTGATGCGTCACTATTCATACAAAAAACCGGAAACCAGTTATAGAACTAGGCTATTACCGCAGAACCGTAGCCCCGTAGACTGAGAACTTGTCCGGTCTTATTAAAAAGATATAATGCAGAGAGCGTTCGGAAACAGGTCTACCCACATATTTTGAAAGTGCGCTGCACATCGAGGCCGCTTCGGACGTTCAAAGCGGGATCGAGGCCCAAGGTGCGACGCACTACGGAAGTGCGTCGCACCCCTTGAAAGTTCTTGGAACGCGGCGTCTCGGCGCCGCGTTCAACTACAAATATAAAATCTGTACAATCCGTGAAATCCGTGGTTTTGTCCTGTAACCGCCTTCTGTCGAATTTCCAAACGCTTTCTTTTAGTAGTTAGTATACCAGCTACTTCAAACTAGTGGTAGAGTAATTTCACGGTAATTTTTTGTCCAACAACCAAAATAGTACTTTTTTCCTATACTTTGGGATTGGAAACTTCCAACCTGACGACAACATGGTTAGCACGGAGGTCCCTCAATGACAATAGAAATTGAACCCGGCAGCCACGCCGCCAGAGATCTTTTTCCCGTCACCGAACGCTACGCCTACTTGAACCACGCCGCCGTGTCTCCCCTCAACCGGCGCGCGGCTGGCGCCATGCAGCGGTGGGTGGCTGACTGGGCTGCCCACGGCACCCGCGTGTACCCGCCGGCCGAGCAACTGGCTGAATACCGCCAGCGCGCAGCCACCCTCATCAACGCCGCCCCCGAGGAGATCGCTTTCACCCGCAACACCACGGAAGGGCTCTTGCTGGTCGCTCGCGGCCTGGACTGGCGCCCCGGTGACAACATCGTCACGGCCGAGACGGAGTTCACGGCCAACGTCTACCCGTGGAAGAACGTCGAGCCCGAGGGGGTCACCATCCGGCGCGTGCCGGCCCGCCACGGGCGCATCCTCGTGGAGGACCTTGTTGCGGCGATGGACGACCGCACGCGGCTGCTGGCCATCAGTTTCGTGGAGTTCTACACGGGCTACCGCAACGACCTGTTCCGCCTGGGCGAAATCTGTCATCGGCGGGGGGTGCGCTTCTGTGTGGACGCCATTCAGGGCGCGGGCGTGCTGCCCATTGACGTGCAGGCCATGCGAGTTGACTTCCTGTCCACCGGAGGGCCCAAGTGGCTCCTGGGACCAATGGGCGTGGGCTTCTTCTACTGTCGTCGGGAGCGCCTCGAGGAACTCAACCCCCGCCTCTACGGCTGGCTCAGCACGGCCAATCCGGACGACTACTTCGACTACGACCAGCCCCTCAGCCCTACGGCGTCACGCTTCGAGTCTGGCACCCTCTCGTGGCCCAGCCTGGTGGGCCTGATGGAGAGCATCGCTTTGTTGCTGGAGGTGGGCATCGAGCGCATCGCCGAGTACGTGCTGAACCTGACGGGCGAATTGATTGCGGCCTTGCGGGCACGGGGATGCGAACTCCTCACGCCGGCCGAACGGCGCGAGGAGCGCAGCGGCATCGTCACCTTTCGCCACCCCTCCTGCTCGCCCGAAGAACTCTTCGCCCGCCTGGAAGCAGCCGACGTGGTGGTCTCACTGCGGGGAGGCGGCATCCGGGTGGCACCCCACTTCTACAACACGTGGGAGGACATCGAGCGGCTGTTGGCCGTGCTGCCGTCGTGAGGGCGAGAATTCCTCCCCCTTTGGCACTCAACCATGCAGGCGCGTCGCCCGCACGTGATTTACAAACCAGCCGCTCATTTATTCTGCCGTTTGGGCCGATCTTCTGACCGTTCCGCCTCCCAGTCGGCGAAAAGGCGCGCGGCCTCGTCCGGCTCCAGCGGGGGCAGTTCGTCGAGGCTCTTGAGGCCGAAGTACTCCAGGAAGCGAAACGTGGTGCCGTAGAGGATAGGATGGCCAACCGTGTCCAGCCGGCCCACTTCCTCGATCAACTCGCGGGCCAGCAGGGTACGGAGGACACCGCTGCTCTGAACGCCGCGAATACGGTCAATCTCGGCGCGGGTGATGGGCTGCCGGTAGGCGATAATAGCCAGCGTCTCCAGCGCCGCCTGGGAGAGCCGGGCAGAAAGGTTGAGACCCAGGAAGCGCTCCACGACTGGAGCTACGTCCGGCGCCGTGACCATTTGGACGCGGTTGCGCAAGCGCTGTAGGCGCAGGCCCCGTCCCTCCAGGGAAATTGACAAGGCCCGTAACCCAGCCTCGACTTGTTCCGTATCACATTCCAGCAGGCTGGCCAGCGTGGCCACCTCGACCGGCACGTCGGCCACGAACAAAATGGCTTCCAAGTAACGCGCCAGTTCATCCGGATTATTCCATGAGATTTCGGGGAAGGAGGTATCAACAGCCATGCGCCGAGTCTACGGTGTTCTTCTGAGCGTTCTGGTTCTCTTCTCGCTTGCCTGCGGTTTTCTGGGACGAGCTTCCGCCCCTCCAGAGGCAGAGCAACTGGAGCCTGTTCCCGTCTCTGAAGAAGCGGCGCAACAGTTCTCGGAAAAGCTCAAACAGGCACAAGCCGTGCAAGCGGATGAGACGGTCACCTTGACGTTCACGGAAGAAGAAGTCACCTCGTTCATTGCCCTCAACATGCCATCACAGGAGTCTGGAATCGAAAACCCGCAAGTTTACTTCCGTGACGGTCGTATTTACATCACGGGCTCCGTCAAAGTAGGGCCCTCTACTCAAAAGCTGTTCGTCAAAATACGTCCCTCCGTGGAGAACGGGCAGGTTGCTCTGGAATTCGAGGAAGCCACCTTGGGCCCTATCTCCCTTCCCGACCCGATCAAAGAGCTGATCAGCGAACAGATCCTCGCAGCGTTCAATACTGACACCCAACGCGCTGAAATCAAGTCAATTAGGGTGGATGAAGGCTCTATTACTATCGAGTCGGTGATCCGTGATCGGTAAACAGTAAGCAGTAAACAGTTATCAGTTATCAACAAACCTAGGACTGTTTGCTAATTACTGATAACTGATCACCGCTTACCGATCACTGTTCCTCAATGGGCGAGTGGTCAATGTTCACTGTCAATTTCTTGACCTTGAGGCCAAACTGCTCTTCCAACACACTTTTGGCTGCTTGTTTGATTTCGCTGTCTTTCATGGGCACATCTATGTTCGGCGACGTGCGCACGAAGAGGAACACCTGAACCCCGTTTCCCTTGGGGCGCACCATCGGGTGAACTTCCACCACGTCGTCGAGTTGGTCAATGGCCCACTGGAGGCGGCGCTCGACGGCGCTAGAGGCCACCACTGTCTCTCCTCCCTCGGCCGTGCGCACGGGGATCAAGACTTCCCGCGGCTTCGGGCGCAACTCAAAGACCAGGAGCACGAACGCCACCAGCATGACCAGCAACATGATGACTGTTATGGTCAGGCGCTGAGCTACCGAGAGGCGTCCCATCACGTCAACGAGAAGTGTCAACCACTCCACAAGGGAGGAACGGGCTGGAGGTGCTTGTAGTACCCAGACAGCTACCCCGGAGAGAAGCGCACACGCAATTACGCTCAACAAAAGGAACACTGTAACCAAACGGTTGAAGAGGCTCATCATGGTTCAATCCTCCTTGGTGTCCAGTGGACCTCAACCAAACGTGGCAGAGAGCACTTTCCGGGCCCAACCACCCACTTTGTGATGCTCCTATTTTACGGGGAATAAGTGGAACCCACAAGCCCAGCCCCGTCACTCCGCACCTCACCCACGCGGCAAAGCGCCAGCCCACTGGAAGCGTGCCACAACACGCGGCCACAGGCGGCGTCCCACCGCCGGCCAGCCCACAGTGCCCCAGCAGGTGGGTTCTGGTCTTCCGGTAACCAAACGAGACGGGCGCCCAACTCCGGTGCGTAGAAGGCCAGGGGGCGTCCTATTTCGCGGTGATACACCGGCCCGTTCGTTTGTTTGAGGAGCGCCGCCATCTCCTCGATGCCGTCCCACCGCCCATCGCGGCCGGCCAGCATGGGGTGTGGCACCAGCAAGAGCAGGAGCAACAGGCCAGCGTTGACGGCCACCGCACCCCAGATGCGGTGACGCGGCCCTGTTTCGCCGGCCAGCCACGCTACCAGCACGGCCAGCGGCAACAGGTAGCGGTCCCACGGTTGAAATCCGAGCAGCGCGTGGAGGGGAATCCAACCCAGAACCAACCCCCAGGCCAGCGCGTATTCCGCGTCGGTTCGCCAGCGGGCCCTGTCCCACCCCAGGGCGAGCCAGCTTACACCCAGGCTGAGCAGCGCAGGCTGCCACCACGCCCACACGCCCACAGGCCTCCGTCCCAGCGTCCCATACGCCTGCCAGCCCAGTTGCCACCAGGAGGGCACAGCCCGGCTCACGTCCCACGCCCAGAGGAAGGCCAGCGGGAGCGCCAGGCCCAAGAGGAAACGGCGCGCCCGATCCCGGTCCCGTCCCTTCAGCGCAGCTCCGGCGGCCAGCGGCCACAGGAAAAGGGCTGTTGGCTTCGCAGCCGCTGCCAGGCCACACGCCAGACCAGCCAGGCCGGGGCGCGCCTCCCGCCCGAGCCGCCACCCCAGCAGGGCCAGCAACACCATGAGCGGGTCGGTGAAGGCACTGGCCGCCAAAAAGGAAACCAGCGGCGTGACCACCAGCACGGCCACGCTGACCGCAGGGCGGCGGCTGAGATTCGCCACCAAAAGGGCAATGCCAAGCATGATGACAAGGTTGAGAGAACGAGCCGCGGTGGGCGTCTCCCCGAGGAGGCGAAATGTCCCGGCCAGCGCGTACAGGTAGAGGGGCGGCTTGTCCACAGGGGTGCTGGTTAAAAAGGAGTCCTCTCCGTGGGCCACGGCGCGCGCCCAAGCTGCGTAGATGGCCTCGTCCTCGTGCAAGGGGGCCGGTCGGGCAGCCAGCCACCCACCCAGGAGCACCAACAACACCAGCATCCCCCACAGCCCTACCCGCCAGCTCACAGAAAGCGGGTGAATGCTGAGGCGACGGACTACCAGGCTACTCATGCCAAAATGTTGTCCGAACAGAGGATGGTCTGGTCGGTGTTGGGCCCCACCGAGACAATGCTCACCGGCACTCCGGCCAATTCTTCGATGAACCGCAGGTAGTCCTGGGCCGCGCGCGGCAGGTCCTCGAAGCGACGCACGTCGGCGATGTCTTCGTCCCAACCGGGAAGGTGCTCGTACACCGGCCGGCAGCGCTCCAGGCTGGCAATCTGAGCGGGGAAGGTTTCCACTTCAACACCGTCGAGTTCGTAGGCCACGGCTACCGAAATGGTTTCGAGGCCGCTCAGCACGTCCAACTTGGTGATGGCCAGCTCGGTGATGCCGTTGAGCCGCACGCTGTACCGCAGGGCCACGCCGTCCAGCCAGCCCACGCGCCGGGGGCGGCCTGTGGTGGTGCCGAACTCGTCCCACGGGTGGGCGCCCGTGCCCCGCAAGCGCTCCGCCAACGGGCCGTGAACCTCGGTGGGCATGGGGCCGCTGCCCACGCGCGTCTGGAAAGCCTTGACGACGCCGATGATGCGCGAGAGAACGTGGGGGCCAACGCCCGCGCCAGCCAGCAGGCCGCCCGTCGTGGGGTGGCTGCTGGTTACGAAGGGATAGGTGCCGTGATCCAAGTCCAGCAACGTCCCCTGGGCTCCCTCAAAGAGGACTGTCTTTCCGGCGGCCAAGGCATCGTGCACAGCGGTAAAGGCGTCCCCGATGAAGGGCTCTAGCCAGCGCCGCCAGGCCCTGGCCCGCTCCATCATCTCGTCTAAAGAGACAGGGGGGGCGTTCAGCAGGTGCTCCAGAAGCGTGTTGGCAAAGCGAAGCGCACGGTCCAGGCGCTCGGCCAGTTCGGCCTCTGGGAGCAACAGGTCCTGCACGCGCAGTCCTCGGCGGGCGGTTTTGTCGGTGTAAGCAGGGCCAATGCCGCGCCCGGTGGTGCCGATAGCCTGGCTCCCGCTGAAAGCCTCGATACTCCGGTCAAGCAAGCGGTGGTAGGGAAAAATCAGGTGAATGTTGCCGCTTACCATGAGACGGCTGAAGTCCACGCCGGCCTGTCTCAACGTCTCCATTTCCTGCCACAGTTCGTCGGGGTCCACCACCATGCCGTTGCCCATGATGGCCTGGACGTGAGGGTACAGAATGCCGCTGGGAATCTGGTGGAACTTGTAGGTGTGCCCGTCGTGCATGACGGTGTGGCCCGCGTTGGGGCCACCACCGTAACGAACCACCACGTCGGCCAAGCCGGAGAGCAGGTGGGTAATTTTGCCCTTCCCTTCATCGCCCCACTGGGCGCCAATAATGGCGATGCCAGGCATTTTTCGCTCCTTATTATAACCATTTGCGTTTGGCAACGTCGCCTTCTCACAGAAGTGG
>WFWG01000022.1 GCA_015491235.1 Ardenticatenaceae bacterium | reverse complement strand
ACGCAATTGGGATGGAGAGGCGGAAAGCCCGGTGCGGAAAGCCAGACTTTCCGACTGTCAAACAACGTTGGAGGGAGGAAAGCAAGGCGGCAGTTGGGACGAGCAGCCCTGGCACGCTGCCCGTCAGGGATGAGCGAGAGCCACGTTCGCGCAGGATGAGAGATAAGGTCAAGGTGCGACGCACTTGCCAAGTGCGTCGCAGTTCGTGACCCTTCGCAGCCGCTGGAGCCGCGAGATCAGCATCGTCCAGCCAGCACACTGGACGCGGGGCAGGACTTCGGCGAGCAATCGTTCGGCGCCTTGCTGGTCGCCCAAGCACCGGTACGTGCGGGCGGCCACACAGGCGGCCTCGGCCAACAGGAGCAACGAGCCGGTGGCGCGGGCTGCTTCCACGGCCTGATCGGCCGTGTGCTGGCACCCCGGCAGGCAGGCCGCCAGGCCCGTCTGGGCGGCGGCCACGGTGCCCATTTCGCCCCGTCGGCTGGCCAGGTCCCTGGCGACAGTAAAGGAACGGCGAGCCTCATTTCTGCGCTGTTGGGCCAGTAGGTCCCAGCCCAGCTCACACCAGAGGGAGGCCAGGCGGCGCTCGTTTCCCCACATGCGCGCGCGCACGGCAGCCCACTCGTGGACCGCGCGGGCGGCGCGGGCGTTGCCCGCCTGGCGCAGCAGGCGCCCTTCCAGTTCTCGAATCCAGAGAATTGGCCCGAAGCGTCCCTCCACTTCCTCCTGGCGGGCTCGCCGAATGAGCTTGCGCGCGTCGTCCAGCCGGCCTTGGAGCAGGCGCAGCGCGGCCAGGTGGACCCACACCAGGCTCCTGGAAGCCTGAACGCGCTCCAGCAGGTTCAGGGTCCGCAGCAGAGTCTGCTCCGCTTCCTGGGTGTGCCCCAGGTGGAGGGCCGTGTAGGCGTAGCCGATATTCCACAACTCGTCCGGCCTGGTGAGGGCCACGTCGTCCAAGAAATGTTCGGCGCGCTTGAAGGCTTGCCACGCGGCCGGAAAGCGGCCCATGTCGTAGAGCACGTGGCCCCGGTTGGCTTCGGCCCGGTGGACCAGGAAGTAATGCCCAACCCGGCGGGCTTCCTGGCGGGCCTTGTCGAACGCTTCCAGGGCCTCCGCGTAGTGACCGTGCTGCATGGCCCCGACTCCCACGGCGTTCCACAGCTCCGCCAGGCCGACGTGATCCTGCGCCGCTCCCAGCAGGCGGGCGGCTTCCTCCAACAGCGCCTGCGGAACTCGCTCACCGGCGGCCGCCGCCACAAGCAGGTACACCGAAAGCGCGCGCCCCAACAGATCGGGTGCTCCCAACGCTCGCGCCACGGCCACGCCGTGTTCGGCCACTTGCTTGGCCCTTTTGTAGTCGGCTTGATCCAGCAGCACAGGCGCCAGGTGGCAGAGCACCTCCACCTGAGCGTGCTGGTCCTCCAGTTCTTCTGCTAAGCGAAGCGCCTCGTGCAGTTCGGCCCGCGCTTCGCCACAGGCCCGCAGCGCCCGGTGGGCGGCACCTCGCAGGAGCAGCACCTCCAGGTGCCGTCGGTCGCGCTGTTTTCCCGGCGGCGTGGTGTCGAGCAGGCGCAGGGCCTGCTCGGTGAGGGTAAGCACGTGGTGATAGGCGAAGCCGGCCGCCGAGGCGTGGGCGGCCGCCAGGGTCTCCTCCAGGCCGGGTGGTTCGTGCCACGGGGGCGTCGGGAAATGCGACGGCGGGGCGTGGACCACGGCGGGCTGTTGCTGCACAATGGCCTGGTAGACGGCTTGGGTTTCGGGCAGCGGGTCCACGCCCAGTTCTTTCTCCAGCGCCACCACGCACCGCTCGTACTGGAGAAGCGCGTCGGTGCGGCGGCCTGTGGCGGCGTACAACTGCATCAGCAGCCGGTGGAGGTCTTCGCGCAAGGGGTTGACCTCCAGCGCTCGCTGGGCGTGGAGGATCGCGCGGTCGAAGGCGCCCTGCTGGGCCCAGCCTTCCGCCAGGCGGGCCAGCGCGTCCACGAACCGGCGGGCCAGGCGTTCCCGCTCCAACAGCACCCACCCCTCGTACTCGGCGTGGTGGGGCAAGGTGACGCCGCTGAGGAACTCGCCCCGGTAGAGGGCCAGGGCACGCTCAGCCCCCTCGAGTGTGGCCCTGTCCGACGGGCAGGAGCCGGACAACAGAGGCGCGGTTCCCCGCTCGAAGGTGGCCAGGTCGACCCACGTGTGTTCGTTCAAGGCCACGTGAGTGGTGTCGGCCCACAAGCAGCAGGCCCCGCACGGCCCCAGCTCGGCGCGCAGCCAGGAGAGCAGGTGGCTCAAGTGGCGGGCTGCCTCCCGCTGGGAGCGGTCGGGGGCCAGCAGGAAGGCCAATCGGTCGCGGGGGACGGGAACGCGCTGTGCGGCGAGGTAGTACAACAGGGCACGCACGAGCCGCCGGCGCACCGTCAGCGGCTGTCCGTCGCAGCGTACATCGGGTGGTCCCAGGAGGCGTATGGAAAGCATCGGTTTGCTCAGGCGTTTTCCTCCAGGCGTGAGCGGGCCAGGGCGTGGTCGGGGTGGGCCTCCAAGATGCGGCGGTAAATCTCCCGGGCGGCCTCAACTTCCCCCTTCTGCTCAAGCTGGAAGGCTTCCACGGCCGCCTCGTCTGGCTTCATGGCTTCCGGCGTCATGCGCCCGGTGAGCAGGTAACAGAAAGCTTTGTAGCCGATGGAAGTCGCGTGCTGGCGGGCCACCTGGCGCACATCCTCGGCCGTTTGGGCTTCGCCCAGCAGGCGTTCCACTTCTTTGAGCTTGGTGTACGGGGCGATGGGCGTGTACGGTTTCTTGCGGGCCACGTGTTCGTCCTCCTCAATGCAGGGCTTTTTGCGTCTATTGTACCGAAACCGGAGCACAGCGACAACACAGCAAGGTGCGACGCACTTGCCAAAAGTGCGTCGCACCTCCAACGCCCATTCGCCGTTTAGACGAATGCGTTCATTTGTGCTACCATGCTCC
>WFWG01000021.1 GCA_015491235.1 Ardenticatenaceae bacterium | reverse complement strand
CTCAGGAAAAGGGCGCGCACTTGGGAGACGATTACCACGTTGACGCCAGCACCAAACCGCCACACCGCCAAAACAAGGGTCACAACCCATCCGGCCACACCCGCCCGGAACGCACTCCACCGCGCCCCGGCCATCAAAACCAACACCAGTACGATCGGCACGGCGGCCAGCATCCAGTCAAGCCACGTCGTGTTCATTGTTGTCCTCGGCTACGAAGCAAGGTCGTTAGGGAAAAATAAACCACGGATACATTTGGGTTACAACCTCGTGTGTTGCACCCTCCAGAGCGGTGCCGAGGCACCACACGCCAAAATCCACTTACGTCGGGTGCTCAATCACCTCCACCAGGCGGATCGCCTGGTCGTAGACGAACTTGGCCTGGTAGAAGGGTTTTCTCAGGTCAATTACTTTTGGGAAGAAAACCTGATCGGCCTCAGGCATGGGGAGGTGCTGGGCGGCGTCCAGCGACCACCACTGCAAAATGCCCTCCCGCTCGTCGGCCAGCACGTCCCCGTCGAACCTGGTAACTACGTAGATGAAAAGCAGCCACTGCCAGTCAGCCCTGGGGGAAGTCTCCGCAACCAGGCCACGGAAATGCACCTCTCGGGCGCGCAGACCGGTCTCCTCAGCCAGCTCGCGAATGGCGCACTCGTAGGGAGATTCGCCCACCTCAATTTTCCCACCTGGAGCCACCCACAGGCCCAGGTTGGGCTCCTTGTTTCGGCACATGAGCAACACTTGATTGTTCCGCAGGCAGTACACCAGCGTGCCCAAAATGGGATTCACTGGCTCTTCCCTCCTTCCGCTCCCGCCCATATCTCGGGCCAGGTGGTATAAACCACGTCGAGCAACGTCTTCAGCGTGCGCGTCAGGCTGCTCACGCTCACCCACTCGTCTGCCGCGTGGGCGCCGTGGCCGCAGGGGCCAAAGAGCACGGCCGGCACCCCAGCCTCTCCAAAGAGGGCCGCGTCCGTCCAGAAGGCCATGCCGACCTGCTGGGCCTCCGGCCGCGCCCGCCGGAGCGCGCGGACGACGGGGCTTTCCGGCGAGACCTGGTGGGGCAAGCGGACGAACACGATGCGCCCTTCCACCCGCCAGGGGCCGGACGCTGCGGCATGAACCACACGCTCTAACTCCCGTGCAACCAAGGCCTCATCCTCGTCCGGCAGCGTGCGCCGCTCCCACCTCAGCCGAGCCCACGCCGGGTAGACGCTCCAGGCCGTCCCCCCTTCGATCAGGCTGGCGTGCAGCGACCCGTGTCCCAACAGCGGGTGCGCCACGCTTTCTTCCAGTTCTCGCCCCAGGCGCTCCAGCGCTTGCAGGGCACGCCCTAAGGGAAGAATCGCGTCCACGCCCTCGTCGGGGCGGCTACCGTGGGCCGCCCGGCCGTGGACTTCGACCTCCAGCCAAGCGAACCCCTTGTGGGCCACGCCGATTTGTTCCTCCGTGGGCTCCAGCACAATGACGCCCGTTGGCGGCGGGTCGAGTGCCGGAAGCCAGTGACGCACCAGGTGTTCTGTGCCCCGGCTGCGGTCCTCTTCGTCGGCGGAGAAGGTGAGCCAGACATCGCCAGGAGGTGGCCGACGGGCCAGCATCTCGCCCAACAGCACCATCACGGCCACGCTGCCCTTCATGTCGTAGGCCCCTCGCCCGTAAACGCGGTCCCCTTCGCGCCGGGGGTTCAGCAGGGCCGGACTCTCCTCGACGCCCACCGTGTCCAGGTGGGCATTGAGCACCAGCGGAGGCGCCTCCCCCCGTCCCCGAATGCTGGCCACCACGTTGTATTGTCGGTCTCCTGCCACTTGAACCTCCGGGCTTAGCCCCGCCGCCTGAAGCTGCGCCGCCACGAAGCGGGCAACGGCCTCCTCGCCAGGCCCGTTAGCCAGCGTGGCGTTTACCGAGTTGGTACGCACCAGGTCTTGCACGAGGCCGGCAAGCCGTTCTTCCACGGAATTTCCTCCAGTCTCTGTAAACGAAACCACCCACTTGGTCACGGTCGTGCCACCAACGCTTGTCCCAGGTCGGCGATGATGTCCTTCACCCTCTCTCGGCTCGTGGGCCGACAGAACAGGAAGCGTGCCCATGATAGGCCAATCCACGTTGGTTGTCAACGGTCGAACGTCCCCGAGGGCCTGCCGCCTGGGTCTCTTGCCACGTTCTGCCGAACAGGTATAATTACATCGAAAGCACAGGGGTGCCGCCTTCAAAGTGCGCTTTGCCGGCAGTGGGACGCTTCTTCACATCAACCCCTTGAACAGCAACGTGGAACCTGCCATGCACATTAACCTGCCCGAAGCCTACCAACCGATCATCGTCCTCCACTACCACGAAGTCGGACTGAAGGGGAAAAACCGCGCTTTCTTCGAGCGGCTGCTCGTCAAGAACGTCAACCGGGCTCTGTCGGGCCTGGGAAACCCGTTCACGCGCCGCCTGCGGGGACGCTTCATCGTGGAGGGCGTGTCGGCGGAAGCCATGTCCGAGGCGGTGGCCCGGCTCCAGAAGGTGTTCGGCCTGGCGACCATCGGCGTGGGCGTGGAGACACCCGCTGACTTGGAGGCCATGAGCCGTGCAGCCGTGGCGCTGGTGGCGGGCACAGAAATCCCCTCTTTTGCCGTGCGGGCGCGCCGGGCGGAAAAGCACTACCCTTTTACCTCACAGGACATTGGCCGCGTGGTGGGGGGCGCCATTGTCAAGGCCACGGGGGCACCGGTGAACCTGCGTCAGCCAGCGGTGGAGGTTTTTGTGGAGGTGGCCAACGAGCGGGCGTTCATCTACACAGCTCGCTTGCCAGGGCCTGGCGGCTTGCCGGTGGGGGCCAGTGGCCGCGGCGTGGTGCTCTTCAGCGCCGGCATCGACTCGCCTGTGGCTGCCTGGCGCATGATGAAGCGCGGGATGGAAGTGGTGTTGCTCCACTTCCACTCCCAGCCCTTCGCCGACCGCTCCAGCGAGGAGAAGTCGCGCCGCCTGGCGGCCATCCTGGCCGAGTGGCACGGCCCCATCGAACTGGTTATCGTGCCGCTGATTGACGCCCAGCAGGCCATCATCGCCTACGCGCCCGAACCGTACCGCACCATCCTTTACCGCCGCATGATGTTGCGCGTGGCCGAGCGGGTGGCCCGTGCCAGAAGGGCGCACGCCCTCATCACAGGCGATTCGTTGGGCCAGGTCGCCAGCCAGACTATCGAAAACCTGGTGGCCATCACCGAGGCCACCTCCATGCTGGTGTTGCGCCCGCTCATTGGCTTCGACAAGGCCGAAATCATCGCCGAAGCCCAGCGCATCGGCACCTACGAAATCAGCATTCTGCCACAAGACGACGCCTGTACGCTCCTCGACCCGCGCCAAGTGGAAACCCGCGCCACGGTCGAGGACACTCGGCGCGCCGAGGCCGGGCTGGACGTGGAGGCGCTGGCCGACGAGACGTTCGCCCAGGCAACGAGCGAGTGGATCGAGCCCGCCTGGTGGCCGAGCAAACAACCGGTTCATTCACAATGAGGTGGACCCGATGTCCGCAAACATGAAGGCCAAACTGCTGCAACGCCTGAACGAGGCACGTGCTAAAACCCTCTCGCTCATCGAGGGGCTTTCGCCCGCCGAGTTGGAACGGGCCAAAACGCCCCACGGCTGGACGGCGCGCGACGTGTTGGCCCACTTGGCGCTCAGCGAAGCGGACCACCGCATGGCCATTGACCACCAGGACGAAGCCAGAAAGCTGGCCGAAGCGGGGTTCGACCTGAACGCCTGGAACGCCCGCCGCCTTGCAGAGGTGAGCGACCTGGGGGTGCCCGAGATTTTGGAACGCATGGCCCAGGAACGAGCCACCACGCTGGCTTTGCTCGAAGAGACGGAGGAAGCCGCCCTCGTCGAACAGGTGATCTTTCACCCCGTTTTCGGCGAACTGGAGCTGGGCAAGGTTTTCCGCATCATCGCGTACCACGAGCGCATGCACCACGCCGACCTGGACGAAGTCGTGAAGCCGCTGAGAGAACGCTCGTAGCTTTCGACACAAAACACGCAGGCGTGAGGGAGGCTTTACCAGCGGGAACTGACCGATGATAGAGAGGCTGTACCTTTACTTTGAACTCAACAAAATTATCGTCCTGGCCGTCTATGCACAGGTTTACTTCACCTTGGCACTGGTCGTGCTCCTCCAGTGGCGACAGGAAAGCGGACTGGAGTTAGCCCGTTCAGTGCCCTATCTCTCGGCGTTTGCCCTCGCTATGGCCCTTGTCATCTGGGGGGACATCTTCATTCCTTTCCAGGAAGTGTACCTTCCTCCCTCTGCTGTGCGGATTCTGCGGGCTGTGCAGGTGGGCCTGCTGGTGGTAGGCTTCTGTTCCCTGCTCTATTTTGGCATTCAGTTGAACTGGAATACTTCTTGGATTTGTCGCATCCCTCCTGTACTTGCACTCGGCGGGTTGATCTTCGCGGTCGCCACGACCGTCGCCGGCATGGATCCGGCCGTGCAACGTATGCGCGCGGAGCAATTTGGACGCCTCTTCGTGGTCTACCCGGGCAGCTTCACCGCCGCATGGGGTCTGCGAGGACAGGCGGAGAAAATTGAGGCCCTTGGATTACCCTCATACATCGTGGACTGGCTGCGAGTGGCGGGCTTTTCCTTTGGAGCCTATGCCATTTTCGGGGGCATTCTCATACCCCTTACGCCCACCGGCACGACGATTCTGGAAAGCACGTTGGGCATTCCGGTGGCGATTCCGCGCAGTGTCGTTGTCGCCGTGCTGGCCTTCGCCATGTTGCGCGCCCTTTCCATCTTCCGGTATGAACTCCAGCGGCTGATCGCCGAAATGGGACGCGCTCAGGCGCTGGCTGCTGACCGTCAACGCATTGGGCGCGAGTTGCACGATGGCACTATTCAGGCCATCTACGGCGCCGGGCTCATGCTCCAGCACACCCTGCACTTGATCCGGGAAGACCCGGACAAAGCCGAAGCCAACATTCGAGCGATCATGAACTCGCTCAACCAGACCATTGCCGACATCCGGCGCTATATCTACGACCTCGCCAGCGGCGAAGGGGAACTGGAAGAGCGGCTCAGCCAGTTGACAGCCGAAATGCGCTCCCAGACGGGCATGACCATAGACTACCGCATCGAGGGGAAACCCCCGCGCCTGTCAGAGACCGTGCAGGAGCACATCTTCCAGATTGTGCGCGAGGCATTGACCAACGCTCACAAGCACAGCGGCGGCGACCACGTGACGGTGTTGCTGCGCAGCGATGCCGATGCCCTGCGCATTGTGGTGAGCGACAACGGACGCGGCTTGCCTCCAGGTGGCCCCCTGCGCCCCGGCGGACAGGGCGTGCCCAATATCCTCTCCCGTGCTCAGCTTTTGGGCGGGCGGGCCAGCATCCGCAGCCGCACAGGAGGCGGCACAGTGGTGGAAGTCGAGATCCCATACCTCAACACGTCCATCTGGCAGCCCTCACCTCACCCCATGAGCAACAATGGAGACCGGCAAGGAGCTTCCCATGAAACACCTGCGCATCCTTCTGGTTGACGATCACGAAGTTGTCCGGTTGGGTCTAAAGGCGCTCCTGGAGCGTCACCCCGACTTCGAGGTGGTGGCCGAAGCGAGCACAGCCGATGAGGCCATCGCCCGCGTTCACCAGTTCCGCCCCGACGTGGTGGTCATGGACGTTCGCCTGCCGGGGCGCAGCGGCATCGAGGCCACCCGCGAGATCAAGGCGGCGTATCCGAAGACCGAGGTCATCATCCTGACATCCTACGCCGAGGACGAGTTGCTCTTCGAAGCAATCCAGGCGGGCGCGTCCGGATACGTGTTGAAGCAGATCGGCAGTGATGATTTGATTCGAGCGCTGGAAGCCGTGGGGCGAGGCGAGGCACTGCTCGACCCCCGCCTGACGCGCCGGGTGCTGGAGCGCGTCCGCGACGCCGAGCGCCAAGCAGCCGCCGCTGTTTTCCGGGAACTTACGGAACAAGAGTTGCGCGTGCTGGCCCTCATCGCCAAGGGCAAGACGAACAAGGAGATTGCCCGCGAACTCAACCTCAGCGAAGGTACGGTGCGCAACTACGTGAGCAACCTGTTGCACAAGCTGGGCGTCAGCAACCGGGCCGAGGCGGCTGCTTTTGCCGTCGAACACCACATTTGGGATTATCTGTCCTCATAGGGATATATCTTTCAATTGCGCGCCGAAGCGCGCAATTGAAAGATATATCGTTAGTTTTTTCGGTGCGATATGGAATTTTCTCTGTCGGCGCTTTACCCAAAATTCACTGTGGTCGCGTACTACCTGTTGCCCTGCCAGATGAGGTAGAGGCCCTCCACTGTGAGTTCCTGGTCAACCGCTTGGATTACCGAGGTGTGGCTGGCCAGCAAATCGGCCAGCCCGCCCGTGGCGACCACAGTGGCTTCTTGCCCCAACTCTTCCACGATGCGCCGGGTGATGCCCTCGATCAGGCTGACATATCCCCACAACAGGCCGCTCTGCATGGCGGTCATGGTGCTGTGGCCAATCACCGAGGGCGGAAACTGAAACTCGACCTTGAAGAGCCGGGCGGCCCGCTTGAAGAGCGCCTCGGCCGAGAGTTCCAAGCCCGGCGCAATGACGCCGCCGATGTACGCGCCGTCGGGCGAAATGACGTCGAAAGTAGTGGCCGTGCCGAGGTCAATAACGATACAGGGGGCGCCGTAGCGGTGCAGGGCCGCCACAGAGTTGACCAGCCGGTCGGCCCCTACTTCTTCCGGGTTGACGTGCTGGATCGGGATGCCCACGTCAACGTTGGGACCTACCACGAGCGGTTCGACGTCCAGGTAAGCCTGCACCATCTCGGTGACGGCTGCCGTTGCCGGCGGCACCACGGAGGAGATGACGCAATCGTGCAAGTCGCGCAGGTGGAGGCCCCGCAGGGCCAGAAAACGGTCCACCAGCACGCCCCACTCGTCGGCCGTGCGCTCGTGGTCGGTGACCGCACGCCAACTCGCCACCAGCTTCCGCGCCTGCACGTCGAAGACGCCGAACTTGGCGTGGGTGTTGCCGATGTCCACTACCAGCAGCATGTGTCCCCTCCGCTTTTGACGGTTTTCCCCTGTGAAGGCAAAAAGGCGGGGTGCCACGCTCCCCGCCACAATCTTGCTTTACGATTCCGCTTTCTTCCAGTATCCCCACAGCAGACTACAACGTCAAATCCATAGCTTGCTGAACCCGATTCCAGAGATCCGGGTCCGGGTTGACCACATGGGGGTCAATGACTTTGACGAGGCGCGCGGCCACCAGAATCAGCGCGCCCACCAGGTCCGGCAACAACTGCTGCACATCCTCGCTCAACTCCCGCTCCAGGGGCGGATAGGTCGCCAGGTGTTCGAGAATAGGCGCCAATTCGATTTCCTCCTCATACTCGCGAAATTGGCGCAGGGTTTCCAGCAGCCCCTTCGTCAGGGGCAGGTCCGGCTCCATGACGATGTCCCGATCGTTGTAGCCAGCGTTGCGCACGCCAATGACCAGCAAATCGTTCAGCTTCTGCCCGATGAGGTCGGACAGGCGCTTGAGGTCGCTCTTGTCCACGTTGAGGCCGGCAACTCGCCGGAGCAAGAGTTCCAGCCGTTTGGCTCCCACGATCATGCTCATCGTTTTTACCTCCCGTAAAGGTGGTAGGTGCGACGCACTTTTGGAAGTGCGTCGCACCTTCAACAGCGCGAGACAGGAACCCTCACGAGGCGGCCATGGCCGGTTCGGCCTCCTCGGTGGCGACGCGGCGGAAGACGAACTCGTCGGCGTCCGGGTCGTAGTCCACCTCCACGGTGTCACCTTCCCGCACGCGCCCCTCGAGAATGGCCTCGGCCAGCTTGTCCTGAATGCGGCGCTGGATGACCCGCTTGAGGGGCCGCGCGCCGTAGACCGGGTCGAAGCCCTCGGCCGCCAGGCGCTCCTTGGCCCGCTCGGTGAGCTGGATGCGGATGCGCCGCTCCTCCAGCAGCCGCCCCAGGCGCTTGATCTGAATTTCCACAATTTGCTTCAGGTCTTCCATAGTAAGTGGCCGGAAGATGACCACCTCGTCCACGCGGTTGAGGAACTCGGGGCGGAAGTGCTGGCGCAGCACCTCCCAGACCGCCTCGCGCATGCGCTCCTCGTCGTGAACCAACTCCTGAATGTAATGGCTGCCCAGGTTGGATGTCATGATGATGATGGTGTTCTTGAAGTCCACCGTGCGGCCGTGGCCGTCGGTCAGGCGGCCGTCGTCCAGCACCTGGAGCAGCAGGTTGAAGACTTCGGGGTGCGCCTTCTCGATCTCGTCGAAGAGGATGACGCTGTAGGGCCGGCGGCGCACCGCCTCGGTGAGCTGGCCGCCCTCCTCGTAGCCCACGTAGCCGGGCGGGGCGCCGATCAGGCGGGCGACCGTGTGCCGCTCCTGGTACTCGCTCATGTCAATGCGGATCATGGCGTCCTCGTCGTCGAAGAGCACTTCGGCCAGCGCGCGGGCCAACTCGGTCTTGCCCACGCCCGTGGGCCCCAGGAAGAGGAAGGAACCAATGGGCCGGTTGGGGTCCTTCAGGCCGGCGCGCGCCCGGCGCACGGCGTTGGCCACCGCCCGCACGGCCTCCTCCTGGTCCACCACGCGCTCGTGCAGGCGCTCCTCCAGGTGGAGCAGCTTCTCGACTTCGCCCTCCATGAGCTTGCTCACGGGGATACCCGTCCAGGAGGAGACCACCTCGGCAATTTCCTCCGGGGTCACTTCTTCCCGCAGCAGGGCGCCCTCCCTCTGGAGTTCGGCCAGTTGCTTTTCCTTCTCCTCGAGCTGCTGCTCCAGTTCCCTCATGCGGCCGTAGCGCAGGCGGGCGGCCTCCTCCAGGTCGGCGCGGCGCTCGGCTTGCTCGATGGCAATCTTGGTCTCCTCGATCTGCTGCTTGATCTTCTGAATCTCCTCGATGACGCCCCGCTCGGCCTCCCACTTGGCCGCCAGAGCGTTGCGCTTCTCGCGCAGCTCGGCCAACTCCCGCTCGAGCTTTTGCAAGCGCTCCTTGGAGGCCGGGTCGCGCTCCTGCTTGAGGGCCTCGCGCTCGATTTCGAGCTGCATGATGCGGCGGTCGAGTTCGTCCAGCTCGGCCGGCTTGCTGGTGATTTCCATTTTGAGCCGGCTGGCCGCCTCGTCGAGCAGGTCAATGGCCTTGTCGGGCAGGAAGCGGTCGCTGATGTAGCGGTCCGAGAGCGTGGCGGCCGCGATGACCGCCGGGTCGGTGATGCGCACGCCGTGGTGGGCTTCGTAGCGCTCCTTCAAGCCGCGCAGGATGGAGATGGTGTCCTCCACCGAGGGTTCGCCCACGTAGACGGGCTGGAAGCGGCGCTCCAGGGCCGCGTCCTTCTCGATGTATTGACGGTACTCGTCCAGCGTGGTGGCGCCGATGACGCGCAACTCGCCCCGCGCCAGCATGGGCTTGAGCATGTTGGCCGCGTCCACGGCACCCTGGGCCGCTCCGGCGCCCACCACCGTGTGCAACTCGTCAATGAAGAGGATGATCTCGCCCTGCGAGTCCTCGACCTCCTTCAGCACCGCCTTCAAGCGCTCCTCGAACTCGCCCCGGTACTTGGCTCCCGCCAGCAAAGCGCCCATGTCGAGCTGCACGATGCGCTTGTTGCGCAACGACTCGGGCACGTCGCCCCGCACGATGCGCTGGGCCAGCCCCTCCACGATGGCCGTCTTGCCCACGCCGGGGTCACCGATGAGCACCGGGTTGTTCTTGGTGCGCCGGCTCAGAATCTGGATGACGCGGCGGATCTCCTCGTCCCGCCCGATGACGGGGTCCAGCTTGCCCTGGCGGGCAAGCTCTGTCAGGTCGCGCCCGTACTGCTTCAAGGCTTCATACGTCGTCTCGGGCGTGGGGCTGGTCACCCGCTGGGAGCCGCGAATCTGCTGAAGCGCGGCCATGACCGCGTTTTCTTCCACGCCGTACTGGCGCAGGATGCGGTCGGTGGCGCCACCGGCCGCCCGAATGAGGCCGATGAGCAGGTGCTCGGTGCTGAGATAGTCGTCGCGGAACTTGCGCTGCACGTCCTGGGCGGCCTCCAGCACGCGCCGCAGGCGCTGGCTCACCAAGGGCTGCGCCGCCGCCCCGCTGACGCGCGGCATATTCTCCAGCGTGCGGCGCACGTCGTCACGCACCTGGGCCGCGCTGACGCCTAACCGCTGCAGAATGCGCGGAACAATGCCCTCGTCCTGCTGAAGCAACGTGTAGAGCAGGTGTTCGGGCTGAATCTCAGGGTGTCCGTACTCCTGGGCCAGCGATTGGGCCGCAAGCAGGGCCTCCTGAGCCTTCTCGGTAAACTCGTTCAGGTTCATCAGTATCACCTCCGTTTCACGTCTTCACAGTTATGTCGAATCAACCGCGCCGCTGGGTGCCCCGCTCACGTGGCCCATACGGGGCCGGAATGTACTGGACCGAAGGGCGCTGTTGTTGAGGCTGCGGATAAAGCGCCATGAGTTCGTACACCTCGTTGGGCATGTCGGTAGAAATGGGCAGCCCCAGCTCGCGGGCTTCGTCTACCATGATCGGATAGTCGTGCGTCCAGGTGCCGGTTGCCATCTTGATGGCCACCTCACGAGCCCGTTCCGGCGGCATCTTGTCGCTCAGAATGGTCTCCACGGTGCGCGTCACCTGCTGAACGGCCTTGCGGGCCACGTCGGCCAGAATGAGCGTCTGGTCGTCAATTTCCTTGATGGGCTTCTCTTCCACGACCTTGAGAATGCTGGCGGCCGGATACTGACCCAATTGGGGATCAACTGGCCCCAACACGGCGTTTTCGTCCATGACGATCTCGTCGGCGGCCATGGCAATCAGCGTGCCGCCGGACATGGCGTAGTGGGGCACGAAGACCGTCACCTTGGCCGGGTGCTTCTTGAGCGCCATGGCGATCTGCTCGGCGGCCAGCACCAGCCCGCCGGGCGTGTGGATGATGAAATCAATGGGCACGTCGTCGTCCGTGAGCTTGATGGCGCGCAACACCTGCTCGCTGTCGTCAATGTCAATATAGCGCGCGAAGGGAATGCCCAGGAAGCTAATCGCCTCCTGGCGGTGAATCATGGCAATGACGCGGCTGCCCCGCTTTTGCTCCAGTTCGCGCATCTTCGCCAGGCGCTGCATGAGCAAGATGCGCTGGCGAATCAAGGGTTGTAACGAGGACAGAATGATGAGCAACCACAAGAGCGTGAAGAAATCCATGTTGCCTCTCCTGTCTGCATCTTGTGCTTTATGTCAAAATTTTCGCCGGTCTTACCACGGCCAGTATTCGTCCACATACCGCCGGGGTTCAGGTTGGCGGAAGAACCAGACCAGAACCAGGCCGGCCACGAAGCCGCCGATGTGCGCCCACCAGGCCACGCCGCCCATGGATTGGACCGTGCGGGCGGCCACCAGAGCAAACGCCCCGTTCATCAACTGGGACAGGAACCAAAGGCCCAGGTAGATCACGGCTGGAATGCGCACTACCTCGACCCAAAAGAGGAAGAGCGGTATGAGCGTGTAGACGGAGGCGCGCGGGAAGAGTACCAGGTAGGCCGCCAGCACGCCAGAAATGGCACCGCTCGCCCCCACGGTTGGGATAGGGCTCAAAGGGTTGAAGAAGACATGTGTGAGTCCTGCAATCACGCCGGAGAGCAGATAGAAGACCAAATAGCGCAGGTGCCCCATGCGGTCCTCGACGTTGTCCCCGAAAATCCAAAGGGCCAGCATGTTGCTCACTAAATGCCAGACACCCCCGTGCAAGAACATGCTCGTGAAAAGGGGCAGCCATCGTTCCAGGCCCGAGCTCTGCAAAAACTTGGCCGGAATAAGCCCGAGGGCGCGCACAGCCACCTCGATCTCCGGCCCCAAGCTTACTTCCCAGACGAACACGAGCACGTTCAGCAAGATGAGCGTGTAGTTGACGATTGGAAATCGGCGTGACGGGATGTCGTCGTACAGTGGGATCATTTCTTTTCTTCTCCGTGTTCTGAAACAAATGCCTTCCGGTGCCACCGGGAGGCGCAATCAACTTGAAAAGCCCGTCAAGTCTCCCGCTGACACACGTTCAAAAAGAGGGTAGTCCTGAAATGTTAAAATCATGCTGGCGGAAAATTAAAGCGACGTTAGAGCCCGGGTTTCTGCTTATCAACGGGTGCGGAAGGGGCTTCTACTCGTCGTCGTGAAGCACAGGTTGGTGGACTGGTGTCGGTTCAGCTACCCCTTGTACGCCCTCTCCTGCCGCTTGTTCTTCTTCCACTACAACCACCTCGCCGTTCGCAATCAATCGGTGATGCACGTACGAAAGCCAGACCCGCAGGGTGCCCAGCAGGGGGGTCGCCAGCAGGGCGCCCAAGATGCCGCCGTTGAGCGCCCCCACCAGCACAGCCACCATGACGACAACAGGCGGCAGGTCCACCGTGTGAGAGTGGATGCGGGGCACCAGCAGGTTGTTCTCGAGTTGCTGCACCAAGGCATAGACCCCCATAACGAGGAGTGCGACCTGCCAGTTGGCCAGGGGCAGCCAGGTGGAACCTTGAATGAGGGCCACAATGACGGCCGGAATCATGGAGAGCAGGGGGCCGATGTTGGGCAACACCTCCAGAATGCCGGCCAGAATGGCCAGCAGCGGCGCTCCCGGCAACCCGATGATCGTGAGCGCGATGAACGTCATCACGCCCACGGCCGTGGAGAGCAAGAGTTGGCCACGGAAATAAGCCCGCCAGACGTGGGTGGTCTGGTCAATCAACATGTAGAAGTCCTCGCGGTCATCCGGCGGCACCAGGGCCGCCAGCCGGTCACGCCAGGTGTCCCCCTCAGCCAGCAGGTAAAAGGAAAGCACAAAGGTAATCAAGAGCGAAGCCACCAGAGCAATGACACGCCCCACGATGTTGGTGGCTAGCCCTGTGGCCACGCCCAGGAAGCTGGCCGTGGAACGAATGACCTGTTCGACCATGCGCGTGAGCTCTTGTGGTGGGGGCACCTCGAGGGTTAGGAAGGGAATTAAGTAGCCCTGAAGGGATTCGATGAGGGGCAGGGGGTCATAGCGGAACCCAAAAACTTCCAAAATGGGCGGAGCTTCAATCCAGACAGCCACCCGCTCCTGAAGGCCAACGATGAATCCGGGCAACCCGCTGAGCATCTGTTGGGTCTGGTCAACGATGAAGGGAATAGCCAGCGCTGGCCCGCCGATGATGGCCAGCAACAATGCCAGGTAGATGCCAATCACCACGAGCACCCGTGGCAAGCGCAGCCGCTCCGAGAGCCATTGCACCGGCATGTTGACGAGGTACGCGAGGATGATGGCCAGCAGCAGCACGGACCAAAGGGGGCGTGCCAGCCACACCAGGAGCAAAACGATGAGCCCCTCTATCACGAACACAAGGGGGCGAAATTGTGGTGCCCACGGGCGCAGTGGTTGCTTCATAAGCGCGTTCCTAGCTAAGACCGGCTCCCAACCGTCATTCCTTTAGTGACAGGAGGTACGCCGTTGAATCGTGTGCCGATCGAGACGGGGAAAGGAGAACTGGGGGGACACCCCCCACGCCCCCCGGCAGGGGGCTCTGCCCCCTGCACCCCCGGATACGGCTCGGCAAAACCTTCTGCTCAGGGCAACCG
>WFWG01000020.1 GCA_015491235.1 Ardenticatenaceae bacterium | reverse complement strand
GTCCCGGCGACTTTCCTGCAACAGGCGCACCTTGCGAGCCACGCCCACCTCGGCGTAATGGAAAGGGGGCAGGTAAACAGCTTCGTCCTCGGCGATAAGGTCCCCCTGGGCAATAAGCGTGTCCAGGTGCCCCGCGCACACGTCGGGTGGCACCTCCAGCAGGGCAGCAGCGACCTGCACCAACTCGTCGTGCGTGGCAAAGCAGTGGCCGTCGTCCATAAAAGTGCCCAAGGCGTAAATCAGGCCGGCCTGAATGCGCTGGGGGGCGTCGGGCGGCAGGCCCAGGTTTTGGGCAATTTTGTCAGCCGTCTTGAAGCCGATGCCGTAAATGTCCTTGGCCAGGCGGTAAGGATCAGTGCGCAAGATTCGGATGGCATCGTCACCGTAGGCCTTGTAAATTTTGACCGCCAGGCCCGAGCTGATGTCATGGGCTTGCAGGAAGAGCATGATCTCCTTGATCTGACGCTGTTCGGCCCAGGCCCGCTGAATCATGGCAACACGCTTCTTCCCGATGCCGTGGACCTCCAGCAGGCGTTCGGGGGCGTTCTCGATGACGTCCAGTGTCTCCAGCCCGAAGTGGTCCACGATGCGATTCGCCATGACCGGACCGATGCCCTTAATAAGCCCGCTGCTCAGGTACTTACGCAACCCTTCGACAGTGGCGGGCAAGCGCACGGTGTAGGAGTGGACCTCGAACTGGCGACCATATTCGGGGTGAGTGGTCCACATGCCGCGCAGGTGCAGGAGTTCACCCACGTGTACACCCGCTAAGTTGCCCACCACGGTAATCTCGTAGGACTTGCCCTTGGGCTGCAAGCGGGCCACCGTGTAGCCGTTTTCCTCGTTTTGGAAGGTGATGCGCTCGACCGTGCCTTCCAGTTCTTGGAACACCATGCTTTCGTTCCCGCCTTTAAAATTCGTACCGGTGGATATTATACCCACCCAACGCTCTTTGCCCATTTGGTGCTGCGGCTCAACCCACCCCTTGAGGGCAGACACGGGCGTCAAAGGAAGACATGAACCTTTCCTTTTTCGCCGATTTGGGGTATACTCTCCGCGTGTAATCCTGTGAACGGAGAGGGGCATGACCACCTACGCCGAAGTCAAGCGCATCTTCGAGCGCGTCTTCGGGAAAGAGGACGCCGGTTTTGGGCCACTCAGATGGGCGCCATTCTGCTCATTCTCTTCCAGGTGCTCCAATTGACCCGGTAATTTACCTCACAATGCCAGGGTTTTTGCAAGGAAGTCAAAATTCCATCCAACAAGGAGGTTGGAAATGCGCTACCAAGACCTTCCCCCCTTCCGAAACGAACCGCTGACCGATTTCTCCAAGCCGGAAAACCGCCGTGCCTTCGAAGAGGCGCTGACGAAGGTCAAGGCCCAGTTTGGACGCACCTATCCCCTTGTTATCGGCGACGAAGAAATTTACTTGGACGACGTGTTCCCGTCGGTCAATCCGGCCCGCCCCAGCGAGGTCATCGGCTTGGTGGCCAACGGCACGGCGGAACACGCCGCGCGCGCCATCGAAGTGGCCACCGAGGCCTTCGAGCGCTGGAAGCGCACGCCTGCCGAGGAGCGGGCGGCCATTTTGCTGAAGGCTGCCGAGCTCATGCGCGCCCGCAAGCACGAGTTCTCGGCCTGGATGGTCTACGAAGTGGGCAAATCATGGGTGGAAGCGGACGCCGACACGGCCGAAGCCATTGACTTTCTGGAGTACTACGCCCGCCAGATGTTGCGCATTGAGGAGGAGGCGCCCAAGAGCGTGGTCCAGATACCCGGCGAGCAGGTGACGTTCAAGTACATCCCCCTCGGCGTGGGCGCTATTATCCCGCCGTGGAACTTCCCGGTGGCCATCGTCACCGGCATGACGAGTTCTGCCCTGGTGACCGGCAACACGGCTGTCCTGAAGCCAGCCGAGCAGTCCCCCGTGGTGGGCTACCACGTGGCGCAGTTGCTGTGGGAGGCCGGCATTCCTCGCGGTGTGCTCAACTTCCTCACCGGCCCCGGCGAAGTCGTGGGCGAGGCGATGGTGGACCATCCCAAAACGCGCTTCATCTCCTTCACCGGCTCGAAGGAGGTGGGCTGCCGCATCTACGAGCGCGCGTCTAAGGTGCATCCGGGCCAAATCTGGCTCAAGCGCGCCATTCTGGAGATGGGCGGCAAGGATGCGGTCATCGTGGACGAGACGGCCGACCTGGACGCGGCCACCGAGGGTGTGGTGGTGAGCGCCTTCGGCTACCAGGGGCAGAAGTGTTCGGCCGGCTCGCGGGCCATTTTCGTGAAGGAAATCTACGACGAGATGGTAGAGCGCGTTATCGAGCGCACGAAGCGAATCACGGTGGGCGATCCGGCCAACCCTGACAACTGGATGGGGCCGGTCATCAGCGAGGAGCAGTTCCGCAAGATTCTCAATTACATTGAAATCGGCACGCAGGAAGGACGGCTGGTGCTGGGCGGAAAGACGCTCGACATCGAAGGGGGATACTACATCGAGCCGACCATCTTCGTGGACGTGCCGTGGGATGCCCGCATTGCCCAGGAGGAGATTTTCGGCCCGGTGCTCAGCATTATCCGCGCGGAGGACTTCGACGACGCCCTCCGCATTGCCAATTCGACCGAGTACGGCCTCACCGGTTCGGTCTACAGTCGAGATCGGGAGCGTCTGGCGCGCGCAGCCGAGGAATTCCACGTGGGGAACCTCTACTTCAACCGCAAGTGTACGGGCGCGCTGGTGGGCGTGCACCCCTTCGGCGGCTTCAACATGAGCGGGACGGACAGCAAGGCCGGCGGGCCGGATTATCTGCTCTGGTTCCTCCAGGGGAAGAGCATCGGAGGACGGCCTGAGTAACCCTCTGACGAAAGGGGCGACGCACCCTTGAGGTGCGTCGCACCCCTTTCACGCGGTTTACTGTCCGCGCAGTTGCTGCAAGAACATGCGGGCGTTCTCGGCGAAGGAGCTGTCCGGGTCGAGTTCCAGGTACTTCTCGAACATGGCGACGGCGTTCTCGCGGTCGCCCATCTCCTGGTAGACGAGACCCAGGTTGAAGTAGCTCTCCGCGTAATTGGGGTCAATCGAGAGGGCTCGCTTGTAGGCCTGGACGGCTTTGTCGCTTTGGCCCAGCAGGAAGTAGACGCTGCCCAGGTAGTCGTAGGCCTGCACGTGGTTGGGATCCAGGCGCACCGTTTGCTCGAAGTAGCGCGCAGCGTCTTCTAGCCGGTTCTCTTCCCACGCGGCCAAGCCCGCCTGGTAGGCAGCGACGACTTCGTTGGGGGCCGGAAGGGAGCCTTCAGGCGGTGCTTCTGGCAGTTGGACCGTTTCAGTTGGTGCGCTTTCGCCTTCTCCCGCGAGCCAATCGGGAAGTTCGGCTTCTGCTTCCTGGGGCCATTCACCCTCAGCGATGCCTGTTTCCCCCGCCTCGGCAACGGCTGTCTCGGTCTCTTCGCCTCGCAACCAGTCAGGAATGTCTTCTTCTTCGATGCCAAACAGAGCTTCGTCCTCCTCGGTCAGCCAGGTGTCTTCGGTAGCCTCAGCAGTCAGCAACTCTGCTTCCGTTGGCCCTGCTGTCTCTTCAGGCGCCTCGGCAACAGCGGTTTCTTCCCCGGCCAATTCGCCCCCCTCCTCCAACCACGCCTCCTCTTCAAGCGTGGCTTCTTCCCAAGCCTCCTCAAGGGGAGGCGTCTGCTCTTCGAGGGCGGGGGCTCCCCCTTCAGTGGCCCACTCTTCGAGTTGGGCAGCCTCCTCTTCGGCCACGGCTGTCTCTTCAGCAGCCAACTCTGCTTCCTCTTGAGCCGCCGCTTGTTCACGGGCCCAAGCAAGACCAGCTTCAGCGTAGGGGTTGCCAGGGTCAATGGCCAAAGCTTGCTCGAGCCATGTAATGGTTTCTTGAGGAGAAGAGGCTGTAGCACCGCACCACAGCAACGCCCACACGTTGTCCGGCTCGAGATCCTGAGCCTGTACGAACAACTCATGAGCGCGCTTTAAATCGCCACTGTCATAAGCCTCCAGCGCCTGGCGGAAAAGGCGGAGGAACTCAGGGCTAGCTGTTGCGAGGCTACTCATTATTACCCTCCTTCGATTTGCTCATGACAAGGATGAGTCCGAGCCGGCATGTATATTCTATTATAACACCAGTTTGGCGTTTATGGAAACTTTTGCGCACGAGAAGAGGGAAAGAGAAGGGGATGAACGCAAACGGGG
>WFWG01000019.1 GCA_015491235.1 Ardenticatenaceae bacterium | reverse complement strand
TGATGTTCCTGACCGGGCCCTTCTGGGTGGCGGTGGGATACGCCGTCGTGCTGGCCTGGAGCGCGTTCCTGTTGTACCTGATTTTCTACCGCCCCGATGCGGTGTCCCGGGCGGTGGCCGAGCACCTACGAGTTCCCAAGAATTCCTAACAGTTCCTACGAGTTCCCAGAGTTCCCATGAGTTTCAAAGGAGGTGTCCAAATGAGTATGAGCATGCAAGACATGGTAGCAGCATTGGCGAAACAGCCGGAAGTGGCACGGCGGGCGATGATGGAAGAGCGCCTCAAGATGTTCGCCGAAATGCCCGACGAGGAGCGCAAGAAGGCTATGGGCATGATGATCGAGGCGCTGTACGGCTTGCCGGACGAGGACATGGCGAAGCTGGTGCGCACCCGCACCGCCATTCTGGCCGACCTGCCGGGAGACATGCGGAAGACGCTGATGATGACCCATATGTCCATCATTCAGAGCTATCCGGAGAGTCAGCGCATGCGGGAGATGAAGCTGGTCCAGGAGGCCGTGAAGCAGCTTCCCGACGCGCAGCGGCAGGTGATGATGCAGGCCATGGAGTCCATGATGAAAGGTGGCCCCATGCCTGCCATGGCAGAGGCGGCCCATGCCACTCATCAGCATGAACCCGCACCAGCGGCACAACGACCAACGTCGGCCCCCCAACCGACGACAGCACAGACCTCCGGTGCGAGGAGCGCCAGCGTTTGGACGTGGATCGTGCTCTTGGGCATTGTCGTCATCATTGTCATCGTGCTCATCATTCTGGTACAAGGTGGGCTGTAAGGGGAGTGGCGAGAGGCGAGTTGCGAATGGCGAGTGGCGAGGGATAAGTAACAAAATCCCGAACTCGCCACTTGCCACGCGCTACTTCGAAAGGAGGAGGACATGCGACATCTGCGGTTTATGACAGTCTGGCTGGTGGTGCTTCTGCTGATCGGGACAGCCGCCGCCTGTAGCCGCCAGACCTCGGAAGAACAGCGGCAACTGACGCAGACCCTACAAGAACTCTCGACCACCGTCGAGCAACTGCAGCAGGATGTCACCCACCTGCACGACACGACCCACGAACTGGAAGGTCGGCTCAATGCCATCGAAGGCGCCAGCCAGGGCCTGGCGCTGGACGCTAGCCGCATCGGTCCCAGCCGCACCGAGTTTCTTCCGGATCCGCCGCCGGGACAGGTGACGGTGCAACTCCTGGCAGAGGTGGAGAGCGGAGAGCTCCCCGGCAAGTTCACCTTCCACCTAGCGCCTGAGGGCGCGGAGCTCTTCGACACCCGGTCCGTCCCCAAGGGAGAGTCCATCCCCATCGGACCGGAGATCAAAGACGGCATCGCCTTCGTCGAACCGGGGAAATTCTACCGGTTGCAGGTAGTGTACCGCAATCCCACGGACGAAGAAGCAAAGTTCCTGGTGCGAGGTGGGATTATCGATCCGCCGGGGGCGCTGCCCTTTGTGCGCAACCTCTGCTGGTGTGCGGCGATCCCCTTCTCCGCACCACCTAGGGGCCTCTTCTCACGCATCATTGAGGTGGGCGTGGGGCCGGATACCCCGCCGGGGGCGAAGGCCATCGTAGTCTTCCCCGTGGTACGCCTGGAACAGTAGTTCACAAGAAGCCCTCAGGTGCCCAGGTGTGGAAGATGTATCCGTCAGATTAGTCTTTTCGGCGCAATAGAGAATTTTCTCTGTCAGCTTAGAATTCACTGTGGTCGAGGAGTAGGTTAAAGGCGGAAAAGAGAACGAAACAAGGGAAGGAGAGGAAAGTATGCAAAGACTCCGTGTCCTGTTCGTCATTGGGAGCCTGGGCTTCTTGTTGCTAGGGCTTGCGGCCTGTGCCCAAGTGTCGGGCGAAGAAACGAAACGACAACTTGCTACTGCTTCAGAGTTGGCGCAGAATGTCGGTCAACTTCAACAGCTATTACAGGAGACACGAGGGGAGCTGAGCGCGCTGGAACAGCGCGTGGCCGAGACCGAGAAGCAGGTCAGCGGGTTCACGGCTGCCGGCGCTCTCGCCCTGGACCGCACCGCGGACATCCCTGATCCACCATCTGGCAAGGTGGCACTACGCATCAGCTTCCAGTACCAGCCCCAGCCGTTGCCGGGCAACGGCCTGCGCGCCTACGAACCCACACCCGGGGTGAACAGCCTGTGGGCCATGGAGTCGCTGCCCGCAGGACAGCCCCTACCCGTAGGAAAGCCTCTGCCGGACAGCACCCTTTTCCTGGAGCCTGGTGAGAGCCGCCTCGTGACCTTGGCCTACCAGAACCCCACGGCTGAGGACATCGGGTTTCTCGTGCTGCCCCATCAGGAATGGCCGGGTGCCCTGGCGCGCTACGTGTGGCCCACCTGCCTGTGCATGAGCTTCGTCTACCAGGCCCCGGCCAACGGGGCCTGGTACCGCGTGATCCGGCTGACGGTGAGTCCGGACATTCCGCCGGGTTCCAAGGTGGACGCGCTGTGGACGGTGCTCACAGACCCCTCAGTTTTCCCCGCAGTCCCCGAAGCAACCGTGTCAAAAGCAACCCCGACGCCTGCCGCTGAGGCTACAGATCTCGTTGCCTTGGGCAAAGCGCTGGCTGCCAGGCAGGGCTGCCTGGTTTGTCACTCTGTGGACGGGAGCCCGCGCGTTGGTCCAACGTGGAAGGGGCTATTTGGCAAGGAGGAAACCCTCACGGACGGCTCTACGGTGAAGGTAGACGAGGCCTACCTGCGGGAGTCCATCGTGGATCCCGACGCGAAGGTCGTGAAGGGATTCCCGGCCGGGGTAATGCCCCAGGATTTCGGGCAGAAGCTTTCCGACGAGGAGATTCAAGCGCTCATCGAGTACATCAAAACGCTGCGGTAACTCATCCATCCCCAAGGCGCTGCACGTCACGCCCCCCTTGAGCCGCCGGGAGGCCCAAAATCTCCCGGCGGCTCGAAACTTCAACACCCTAACCTCTGCTCTAAGAAGCCCGGCCGGGTGTGCCAGGAAAGCACCGACAGGCTCCGAGCCAAATCCTCTTGACAGGAGATACGGGTTGCGGTACAATATCCCCATACGGGGGATGGGTATATGGCCCATGGGGAAAGGAGAACGACCATAAGTTCTCGACACAAGCAAAGGAGGAAGAACCATGTCTCAATTGCAAAGGAGGCGTCCGAGCACGTTGCTCATCGTGTACGCCTGTGATCGGTGTACAGAGATCCTGACTTTTCTGGAGACCTACGGTGTGCCGTACACCCTGGTGGACATCGAGGAAGATCTGGAGGCCAGCATGCTGGTCGCCGAGGCGAACCAGGGGCAGTTTTTGATGCCCCTCGTGCAGATTGGCGATGAATTCTACCGTCTGCCGACACCTGCCGAGTTAGCTGAGCGACTGGGAGTCGAGCATCCCGGCACCTGATACGGCCAATCGGTGCTTGGAGGAGGAAGGTCGTGGGGGGCCCTGGCATTGTCGGCCATCTTCGCTCATCCCGACGACGAGGCCTGTCTCGTCGGTGGTACCCTGGCCTGCTATGCGGCGCAAGGTGTGCGGGTGGTCCTGATCTGTGCCACATGGGGGGCGGCAGCGCCCTGATGTCTCCCTGAGCCCATCGGTCCGGCGGAGATGGGCGCATGACCTGAAACAGCAACGCTTCCACCTAGCGTGGTCCAGCGATCCTACAGAATCACAACCCGCTGGGAGGTGCCGATCTGTTTGCGGAACTCGAAGGAGGTGGATGGTGATTGCCTTTGTACTCAGTGGAGGTGGAAACCGGGGCGCGATGCAGGTGGGAGCCTTGCGGGCGCTGCTGGAGCGCGACATCGAGCCCCAGATGCTGGTCGGCACGTCGGCAGGTGCCCTCAACGCCGCCTACCTGGCTGCCCATCCGGGGTTATCAGGAGTCGTTCGACTGGCGGAAATCTGGGCGGAGGTCGCAGGAGCGAACGTCTATCCAGGTGGTCGTCTGCGCGCCCTCTGGCATCTGATGCGTGGGCGAGAGAGCCTGTATTCCAACGCGAACCTGCGCCGATTCTTGGAAACACACACCCCTGCAGGGGTACGGCGCTTTGGCGACATCCGAGGGATGCAGCTCTACATCGTGGCCGCGCGCCTGGGAACAGGCGAGTTGCGCCTCTTCGGTGACGATCCGGATGAGTTGATTCTGGATGCCCTGATGTCCAGCACCGCCATCCCGCCGCTTTGGCCCCCGTGGCGCTGTCAGGATGGAGAACTGTGTATTGATGGTGGGGTAGTGGCGGATCTTCCGGTGAGCGTGGCGCTGGAGAAGGGCGCGCGTGAGATCTACGCTCTGCACACTACGACTGGGCCGGAGGAGCCGCCCGCGCCGGATAACGCCTGGGCCATCGGGCAGCAGGCCATCACGGCCATGTTGCGCCGCCAGCAGGAGATCGAACTGCAGTGGGTGGCGCGGCAGCAAGGCGTGCGGTTACACTACATCCAACTTGTCTCCCCATGGGAACTCCCCTTCTGGGATTTCAGCCACGCCGCAGCGTTGATCGAGGCGGGGTATCGGCAGACGGTGACTGTTCTGGAAGAGGGGGGAGCAGGGGTGCAGAGGAATGGAGGTGCTGGAGTGCGGAGGAGCAGAGGGGCGAGGGTGCGGGAACAACTTGGGGCTGTGATCCGCTGGGGGCGCTCCATCGCCCTGGGCAGGAGGCATGCCTCATGATCCGCCACATCCTCTTCGACCTGGACAACACTCTCTACGCACCACAGGCCGGCCTGATGGACGAACTGGACCGGCGCATCGTGCGCTACTTCGCGGAGGAATTGGGACTGCGCTTGCCCGAGGCGGTGCGCCGGCAGGCCGAGTACTGCTGGCAGTACGGCTCCTGCACGGAGGGGGTGCTGCGCGACGCGGAGCTGGACCTGGATGCCTTCCTGAGCGCAGTCCACGACATCCCGGTGGAACAGTACCTCGCGCCGGATCCCCGGCTGGATGCCCTGCTGCGCCGCCTCCCTCAAGAGAAGTGGATCTTCACCAATGCTCCCCAGGAATACGCCCGACGCGTGTTGGAGGCGCTGGGGGTGGCTCACCACTTCCGAGGGATCTTCGACATTCGCTTCATGGACTTCGTGGGCAAGCCGGAACCAACGGCGTACCGCCGCGTGCTGGAAGCCATCGGAGCACGGGGCAAGGAGTGTCTCATGGTGGAGGACGCGGTCGCCAACCTGGCACCCGCCCGAGCGCTGGGGATGACGACAGTGTGGGTGACTCCCAAGGGCGGGCCATCCCCACCGTGGGTAGGTGTGGCTTTGAGCGACCTGATGGAGTTAGAGAGCGCACTGCGCTCGAAGGAGGACGGCTCATGATCACCCTAAACGAAGCAGAGGAGAGGGTGCGCGGCATGCTTTGCCCCCGATGTCTGCACCCCCGACTCTCGGCGGTGCTGTACCTGCCGGAGGGCGACGAGTGCTTTTGCACCGCACGCTGTGAAAACTGCGGCTATCAATTTCCGGTGGAAGGCACGCACCTGGAAACGCTGGAAGAGGCCTGGCAGCACGTCGCGCACGGGCTGGAACGGGCGGCTTGCCCGGGCTGTCGCACACCGGACTTCACCTTCGAGCTTCGCTGCGATCTGGGGGATGGCTACTGCCACTTTCTGGCGCGCTGCCTCTCCTGCGGTCGCACGTTTCAGGTGCGGGATCACCACACCCATGTGGAGCTTATCCCGTGGACCTCTTCGGGAGGGTAGGATGATCAAAAAGGCACCATCGCCTAAAAAGGGTAAGGTCTTGGTAACCTTCGAGTTCCCGGCGGAGGTCTGGGCTTCGCAGGTCTGCTTGATTGGGGAGTTCAACCGCTGGGATCCTACCGCACATCCGCTACGCCAGCGCCGGGACGATGAGGTTTGGGCGATCACGCTGGAACTGGATTCGGGGCAGACGTACGAATTCCGTTATCTTCTCGACGGTGAAAGGTGGTGTAACGACCCACAGGCGGATGGCTATGCCCCAAACCCACACGGCGGGCACAATTCTGTTGTGGTGGCATCGGTGCTCTCGGAAACATGAGTTTGGTCTCTGAGCGATTCAAGGAGGGTGAGATCATGAATTGGCCTTTGTGGATCGTGATTTTCGTGAGCCTGGGCGCGCCGGTGGGCATCCTCATCGCCGACCGCGCCCTGGACATCCCGGCCCGCACGCTGTTCAAGGTGTGGGGGATCCCTTCGCTGATCCTCTTCCTGGGTGGGACCTTCTACGCGCTGATCACCAGGGACCCCATCTTCCAGCTTGTCCTGTGGGGCTTCGTGGGCGGCGTCTTGGCCACGGTGGCGCTAGACATCGTGCGCCTCATTGGGGTGCGCCTGGGTGCCTTCCCGGCGGACATGCCCATGATCTTCGGACTCATCTCCATGGGACTGGCGCCGGCTTTGCAACGGAATGTGATGGCCCAGATGGTGGCCCATCTCTCGGACCTGCCGGAGGAGCGGCGGCGGATGATGATGGGCCCGCGCCTGCAGGCCATCGCCCGCCTACGGGAACCCCTGCGGGTAGCCGTGGTGGCCAGCATGCAACGCGGGCTGGGCCGCCTTCCGGAGCGAAAGCGCCAGGCGGTGATGGGCACGCAGATGGAACTGTTGTCGAAGCTGCCCGGCGAGGAGCGGCGAGCGATCATGACGGCCATGGACAAGGCCATGAGCGACGGGGCGCCGCCCGTGTACGCGCAACCGCGCGGCCTGCCCAAGATCCCCATGACTCTGGCGCGGCGCTTCATGGACCGCGCCATCCCAGAGACCATCAAGGAGGCGGGGGTCTCTCACGGACAGGTGGCCTTGCGCGGCTACCTGTGGCACTTCATCATCGGGAGCACTTTTGGCATGGCCTACACGCTGCTCTTCGGTCCCGGTTCCTGGCCGCTGGCCTTCGCCTGGGGCGTGTTCGTGTGGGCAGCGATGATGATCGCCATGCCGCCGATGATGCCCATGATCCAGTTCCCGTGGGCGTGGTTCCCTATCGTGCCGTTGATCGCCCACCTGGCCATGGCGGTGCCCATCGGCTACTTCGCCCAGTTCGCCAGCAGCGCAGCGGGGAGCAGCCTGGTGCAGGCACTGGGTTTGTGAGGGAACTTCAACTCCTGAAACTCGGCCATGGTGACAGCCCGTCAGGTGCTGAATCTACCTGTGCACGCGATCGACTGTGGAATTCTTGCTTCTGATGGATTCGTCAGGCAGTGAAATGCAATAGCCCTGGATGGGCATCCATTTCCCTTTGACCTGCACGCTCGTCACACCGCTTCCCATCGCCGGCGTGCGCCCCCCTTCCAGCAGCACTTCCCGGGGTATTTCCAGTTTCTCCGGCTCCATGTGTGGCGGGATTGTGAACAGTCATATCCTTTCCCCACGAGCAACGTCTCGCACTCGAGAAAAGCATCTCTAAAACCGGGAGGGCTTGGACTCGAGGGAATTTCCTTTGACGAGAGCTTGTTCCTTGCTATACTACCCCGAATGGAGCAGCAAAGCCGTTCCGTTCCCAGTATTCAGATCTCAGGCTCGTGTTACAAAATCGTCAAAGTGCCAAGGCACCAGGAGGCCCCTATGCGCATTTTGATTACTGGAGGAGCAGGTTTTCTTGGATCACACCTGTGCGACCGCTTTCTGGCCGAAGGACACGAAGTCATCGCCATGGACAACCTGCTCACCGGAAAGATGGAGAACATTGCCCACCTGGCAGGCCACGAGCGATTCCGTTTTATCAAGCAAGATGTGACCGAATACCTGTTCGTTGACGGTCCTGTTGATGCCATCTTGCACTTTGCCTCACCAGCCAGCCCGGTGGATTACTTGCGCTATCCCATTCAGACGCTCAAGGTGGGCGCCTTGGGCACGCACAAAACACTCGGCCTCGCCCGGTTCAAAGGAGCCCGCTACTTGCTCGCCTCGACTAGCGAGGTGTACGGTGATCCCCTCGTTCACCCTCAGAGTGAGGACTATTGGGGTAACGTCAACCCTATTGGTCCGCGCGGCGTGTACGACGAGGCCAAACGCTTTGCGGAAGCCATGGTCATGGCGTACCACCGTTCGCACGGGCTGGAGACGCGCATCGCCCGCATCTTCAACACGTATGGCCCCCGCATGCGCATCAGCGACGGGCGAGTAGTGCCCAACTTCATCTCTCAAGCTCTGCGAGGGGAACCTCTGACCGTCTACGGCGATGGCTCCCAGACGCGCTCGTTCTGCTATGTTGACGACCTGGTTGAAGGTGTCTACCGCCTGCTCTTCAGCGACGAGGTGGAACCGGTAAATCTGGGCAACCCTCACGAAATGACAATCCTCGAATTCGCCGAAACGATCAACAGCATTACCGGCAACAAGGCCGGCATCGTTTTCAAGCCGTTACCGGTGGACGATCCCAAAGTGCGCCAACCAGACATCTCCAAGGCTCGCCGCGTTCTGGGGTGGGAGCCCAGGATCTCCCTGGAGGAAGGCCTGGAACGCACGATCCCTTATTTCAAGAGGCGGTTGGGCTTGTAACCGAGAACAACAGCGGTATAATATGTGCGTTGGTGGGAGAAGCAATGTCCTCGACAACTCAACCGATTATTCCAGTATTACCCCTGAACACGGTGCTCTTTCCCGGCATGGTGTTGCCGCTTGAAGTTCGCAATCCGGGAGAGCGGCAAGTCATCAACCTGTGCCTAGACAGTGACATGCCCTTTGGTGTGGTGTTAGGGCGCCCTGCCCCGCTTGGCTTTGAGGCGCTTCCACACCAAATCGGCACCGCCGCCTACATCACGAACTACGAGCCGTTGGACGAGCACCACGTGAAAGTGCGGGCTGTCGGCAGTGAGCGCTTCATGGTCACGCACTTCTACCGCCAGGGGGAAATCATGACGGCAGCCGTCATTCCGTATCCGATACAAGAAACTGAGGACCCCAGAGTTCGCACCTTAGCGGCGCAGCTCCGCCCTCTCGTCCAGACCTACCTAGATGCTCTGGAAACGTTGTTCGGCCAGCCACTCACAACGGAGGAAATTCCCGAGAACGCCCTTGCCCTGGCGTGCTTCACAGCGGTTGTGCTCCAAGTGCCCAACGCGCTTAAGCAGGCGTTGCTCTCGATCGCCACGTTGCCGGAGATGCTCTTGGCCGAGCAGCGCCTCATTCACCGTGAGCTTTTCCTCGTATACCACATGCGGGACATGCGGGGGCACGAACCGCCATTGGTGGACACGCCGCTGGGCCGTGTTTCACTCAACTGAAGAAAAACGCGGCACCCTCCGGGAGTACGTTGTACCTCCGTCGCACAACTCCTATTCGTGAACGACCTCCCCTATTGCGTCGGCCGACACCGGCTCGATTTTGGGCAGGATGGCTTCCAAGGCCCGCAGGGCCCGTTCCACATAGGCCTGGTTGCGTTTCTTCTTCGAGCGAATGCGGCGCGGCAGCGGTGGCAAGATGCCGAAGTTGGCCTTCATGGGCTGGAAGGTTTTGGGATCGGCATGGGTAATGTACCAGCAGAGGGCACCCAGCATGGTTTCGCGGGGCAACACGATGGGTTCCTTGCCCTGTACCAGCCGGGCCGCGTTGATGCCGGCCAGCAGGCCGGTTCCCGCGTTGCCCACGTAGCCCTCCACGCCCGTGATTTGCCCGGCGAAGAAGAGGTCCGGGCGCCGGCGGAACTGTAGCGTGGGCTTCAGCAACACCGGTGAGTTAATGAACGTGTTGCGGTGCATTTGCCCCATGCGCACGAAAACGGCATTTTCCAGCCCCGGGATCATGCGGAAGACGCGCCGCTGCTCGGGCCACTTCAGGTTGGTCTGAAAGCCGACCATGCTGTAGAGCGTGCCAGCCAGATTGTCCTGACGGAGCTGCACCACGGCGTAGGGCTGTTTGCCGGTTCGCGGGTCAATCAGCCCCACCGGACGCAGCGGCCCAAAGGCCAAGGCGTCCTCACCGCGCTTTGCCAACTCCTCAATGGGCAAACACCCTTCGAAGAAGCGCTTGTCCTCCCGCTCGAAGTCGCGGAGTTGAATAGTCTCCGCCTCCACCAGCGCCCGCACGAAGCGGCGGTACTCCTCCTCGGTCATGGGGCAGTTGATGTAATCGCCCTCCTCCTGCTCTCCTCGACCGTAGCGGGAGGCGCGGAAGCAGATTTCCATGTTGATGGAATCCGCCTCAATGATGGGCGCCATCGCATCGTAGAAGTAGAGGTATTCTTCGCCCGTGAGTCGGCGAATGTCCTCGGTGAGCGCCTCGCTGGTCAGCGGGCCAGTGGCAATGATAGTGGGCCGTTCAGTGGGCACGCGGGTGACCTCCTCGCGGCGCACCTCGATGAGCGGGTGGGCCTCGATGAGGCGCGTGACCTCCTCGGCGAAACGCTCGCGGTCCACAGCCAGCGCCGCGCCGGCCGGCACGCGAGCCTTGTCAGCCGCCGCCAGGATAAGAGATCCCATGCGGCGCATCTCTTCCTTGAGCAACCCCGAGGCGCGGTCAATCAAGTTGGAACCCAGGGAGTTGCTGCACACCAGCTCTGCCAGCCGGTCGGTGAAGTGGGCTGGGGTGTACTTGACGGGCCGCATTTCGTAGAGGGCCACGCGCACGCCCCGCTGGGCCAGTTGCCAGGCGGCCTCGGAACCGGCCAAGCCACCTCCCACCACGATCACGTCAATGTGTTCCAGGTTCTTGAGTTCGCCCATCGCCTCTTCTGCTCTAGCTTTTTAACATTTCACATCGGCGCTCGTGCACTTTGTTCAAAGCCTACGTCTGTCGGCAGCAATGCGAACCAGTGCTCGACTTTCGTCGGCCAACAAGCGTCATGCTTTTGTTTTGGAATTATAGCATAAAGGAACAGGGGGGCGAACTGCAGCATCCCTCATCCCCCTTTTATGAACCGATATCGATGCCAGGTGTCCTTTACGGGCCTTTCTCCGGAGTCGTGTTTGGCTCGGTGTCAGAGGAATACAATTGAGGAAGAGATTGGCCCACGTTGAAGGGGCTACAGAGGGCTTGGGCCGTTGGGTCGTCTTCCCGTACACCGTAGAAAATGCAGTTCAACCCCCCACTCGTGCGGGGAATTCGGTCGGTCGGTGGCGTGTCGGAAAGGAGAAGGGGGGTGACGAAAAGGGCCACGGCCCTGTAAACACCCGGTTGGTCCGGCGTGATTTCCCATTCAACGGTGTACGATTCTCCCGGATTCAAGACCACTGGTTGGCGAGCCCGGTCTGGATGTGCTTCCGACCAGAGGTAGCGGTCTGCTACTCCCGCCGGGGTGATGCGCTGTAGCATGAGGTCCACAGCCGGCGTGATAGGGGAGGTCGAACGAAGTGTGATCGTTTGGGTGAAAAGGTTGGTGATTTCGAAGCGCAATCGGACCGGTTGACCGAAATCATAGTACTTACGGTCAGCCACAAACTTTGTCTCATATTGCATTATTTGAGAGAGCGTTTCGTCATCGTTTATTCTGTACGAAACTACTTTCGCTCCTCCTTCATATGGGGCATAGGCGATACGTTTACATGCTAAAAAAGCAAGTGCAATTAACACAACAATAAATAGCTGGATAAATAGCCAGAAAAATGATAAGACTTTGTGTTTGTACATGGTTCAGTTCTTCTCCTTTCTCTTATATGACCGTGATATACAAAATGGCTGGAG
>WFWG01000018.1 GCA_015491235.1 Ardenticatenaceae bacterium | reverse complement strand
AAACGCAATTGGTACAGAAGCCAAAGGGGTACAAGGGGAGGTGGCGGGGCTTTTACCACGCTAGCCTGTAGACTGCCGTGCTGGCGTACCCCGCGCGCTGAGTAAGGGGACAGGCGCGCTGGTAGACCAGTTGCACGCCAGGCTGCCGCACCAACTCGGGATACCAGTCAGGCGCCACCACCAGGTAGTTGGCACCCCGTGCAGCGAGGTAGGTTGCCAGGACCGCCTCATCGCGGATGAAGGAGATCACTTCGGGGGAAACCAGGCCAGCCATGTCCACCAGTGGCCGGGGCGCGAAGTAGCCGATGGCGCCAATGTCGTGGGCGGCCACCACCGCATCGGGGGGGGTGTTGCGGGCCAGCCAGCGAGCCGTCTCCACGGCTTCGCAAGTGATAATGGCCGTGTCCTCGGCGTAGGCCCACGCGCCCCGCCCCCAGAAGATCACCAGCAGCAGCGCGAAGCTGAGCGCCCAAGCACGGCGCACCGCGCGCGCGGGCAGCCGCTCGACCAGACGCCACGTTCCCCCCACGCCGTAGACCATTATCACTGGAATCAGGGGCATCATGTACCGGCCATGCTGGTACGTAACCGGCAGGCGCAAGGCGTAAACGGTGATGAGAGCCAACCCCCAAAGCAGGGGAAGTGCTGCCTCCCACGCGGCACGGGCCAACACCGACTTGTGGGGGTGGCGTGCTGCTTGCCACACCAGCCAGCCCAGCCCCGGCAGGAGCAACATCTGGGCGCCCACGAGGGGCTGCAGGGCCTGGCGGGCCAGCCGCACCCCCAGGGAGAGTTGGCGGGCAACGGCCGCGTACTCGGCCTGCTTGGCGTAGAAGGTGTTGGGCAAAATTCGTCCTGAAACAGTCCAGTTGAAGGCCAGGTAAGGCGCCACGACGAGCAGCCACGCGCCAGCCATGACGAGCAAGGGACGCAGGGCCGCCTGTCGACGCGTGAGCAGAATGTGCAACGCCACCAGTCCAACCAAAAGCACACCCTCGGGTCGCGTCAACATGAGCAGGCCGCCCAGCAGGCCCCAGTAGACTGGGCGAGCGTCGTGGGGCGTATAACTCAAGTAGGCCACAATGAGCCAGAGGACGAGAAACGTGTAGAGGGGAATTTCCATGCCGCTCACGCCGCTCCAGGCCAGGTGCCATTCCAGCAACAGGGCGAAGGCGGTGGCCCAGGCGATGCGCCCGTCCTCGAAGAGCAAGTGACTCAGGCGGTAGCCCATCCACGCCGTGCCCAGCGTGAAGAGAAGTCCCAGCGCGTAGGTCCAGGCCAAAGGGGAACCGGGGAGCAGGTAAGCCAAGCTGAGCAGAATCGTCCAGAGGGGCGCGGTGCTGCCGGCGCTGAAGGTTCCCGGCACGTAAACCCACTCTCCCAGCCTGACGAGATTACGGGCATAGGTTTGGTGAATCCAGGCGTCGTCCAGGGGCAGGCCCAACTCACCGGCCAGGCGCACAGCGAGAACCAGATAGAGGCCAGCGGTCGCCACGGTGAGCGTCAGCGCCGCCAGGGAACAGCGGAGCTGGACGGCGGCCGGCAAGGTGTAGAGCCGTCTCGGCACAATGACGGGGGCCGGGCGTCGCAAAACGCGCGAATGTTCGCGGTGTATGAAGTCACTTCCTACTTTTCCTGTCCTCACTTCTCCCGCTCGAACAACCAGACCGGGTGGCCCAGCGCGTCTTCAAAACGAGCGCGCTGCCGCCATCCCTTGAGTTGGCCAGTCTCATAGGCATCGTCGTACACGGTGCTGTGGTCGCGCTCCAGCACCAGGAAACGGGCGTTGAACAGGTCGGCGGCACGGTTCAGTGCTGAGAGTCCGTCCGTCGGAATGACAATAGCCCAGCGACCAGTCGTTCCGTAGAACGAGGGTGGGTCCACCACCATGACCGGCACCTCGGCCGGTACGCCTTGTCCGTCCAGCCAACGGTCCACGGCCGTGTAGTGTTCAAAGCGGCGGTTCCACGGTGGCATCACGGCCGACGGTCCACTCGCCATCCAAACACCCCACGTGTACTGCCAGATACTGACGAGAGCAGCCAGCCCCACGAAGCCGAAGAGAAAGACGCGCGTGGCCTGCGCCACGTTCCACGAGCGGCGCCAGCGAGCCACCCAGCCCACGATGCCCTCCACTCCGCCGGGCACCAACGCGCTGAGCCAAGGCAACAGCGCGGCTGCCGAGTGCAGCATCGAACCTCGCTGGGCCGGGAAGGTGAACACCAGGGCCAGTACCCCCCACAACACAAGGGTGTAGCTAGCGAGCAGCCGGACACCCTCATCGTGCCGGCGCTGCCAAGCCCCCACAAGGACGGGGGGCACCAGGAAAAATTGGAGCCCACCAGTCAACACGGTTCCACTCCATAATACACCCCGCACCTTGGAACGCACAATAGGCCAAAAGCCCCATGCCAAATAGCGCGAAAGGCCCAACGAAAGGTCCAGGCTGAAAAGCTCGTCGTACCCGCGCAGCCAAATCGTTTTCGTCCCACCGCCGGGGAGCGGTGTGCCAGCCGCGTTCAGGTTGCGCCACCACCAAGGGGCCATCACAGCCACGTATCCCGCTCCCACGGCCAGTAATGCCCTTCTCAGTGGAACTCGCCTGCGATGCGGCCACAGCACCGGCAGGAAGGCGACGCCCACCAGCACGCCGTCGGCCCGCGTCAGGTGGCTCAGCCCCACGCCAACGCCCGCCAGCAACCACCAGGCCAGTCGCCCCGTCTCCAGCCCGCGCCAGGCGGCCAGCAGCGCCAGCGCCACGGTCAGGGCGAAGGGCGTGAAGGTGTCGGGGACACTCCAGTACACAAAGTAATAGCCGGTAAAAATCGTCAACAGCCCTGCCGCCAGCGCGAAGTCGCGGCGCCCCCACCAGCGACCGGCCAGCCAGGCCGCCAGGGCCGGCAACAGGGCGCTCAGCAGGGCAAAGCAGACCTGCACCGCCCGCCAGGGGCCCAGCCAGCTCCCCAGCAGCCACACGGCCAGGGCCGCCAGCCACGTGGTGAGGGGCATCCAGTAGAGGTGGCTGGGACGGGGCAAGGTGAAGGGGCCGTCCAGGTAGTTCCAGACCACGAAGTCGGTCATGCCCCGGCCGGCCACCAGGTCGAGCGCCACGTTGTAGTAGTAGTAGGCGTCGAAGTAGCCGGGAATGCCCAGCGGCCAGGCACTCAACAGCCGGACGGCCACGGCCACCAGGAAGACGGTTACCTCAACCCGCCGAAGCCCTCGCATGTTCTTGGTAATCACGGTTCAACCTCTGCAATGACGGTGCGCTCGTCCTCGTAGACCACCTGCCAGCGGGGGTTCTGGCGCAGGGCGGCCACCAGCGCTGGCTGGCGCACTTTGTCGGCCATCACGCGCCCCACGCCCCAGCGAGCCAGCAGGGCCTCGTAGTCGTAGCGCCCCCCGCTGATGGCGGCATAGTCGTTCCACTGGGCCAGCGGGTAGAGTTCCACCCGCGTGTCAATGAACACCGGCACCTCGGGCACGGCCCAGATGAGGTAACTGCCGTAGCCCATCTCGTTGAAGAGGGGGCCACCCTGCGGATGTTGACGCAGCCACGCGGCCGCGGCCACGGGCGTGTCCGGCGTGACCACGACGGACACCTTCTCGGGCAACGGGAGGCGGGCCTTGGTCCAGGGGTTGAGCAGCAAGGGCAGCGCGACGAGCACGGCCAGCGTGGCCACGTGGAGCGTTGGCTGGAAAGCTTCTTCTCGTCCGCCCTGCCCGGCCATCGAAAAGAGGGCGCTCACCAGCAGCGGGAGGGCCGCCGCGTACCAGACCACGTAGCGGGTGGAGACCAGCCCCATGCCCGCGAAGAGGGCCAGCAGGAAGAGGTGCGGCGGACGCGGGCGGCGGGGCGCCCAGGCCAGCGCAGCCATCAGGACCACCAGCGAGGCGAAGAAGAGCGCGCCCTGGGGTGTAGTGGGGCGAGGTGGCTGCCACTCCACGATGAAGGCTTGGCTGGGCGGGTCGGTGAGCAAGCGCACCACGTAGGCCAGCGCGCCCGGCCCGCGAGGGTTGACCAGTGCCGCCAGGAGCATGAGCGCCAGCACACCCCCCAGCCGGGCAAGGGTGACGGCGTTGCCCTGACCATTTGCCGGCCGTCGCAACCGCCCCAAGGTCGTTTCTTGCTCCCCGTGCCGGAGGGCAAAACGGCCGGAAGATACCAGCCTCTCGACGAGCAGCCCAGCCCACACGGCCCCCACGATCAGCGGAGCCAGCACAAAGGAGCCGTGCACGTTGACCCAGAGGGCGACAATAGCAGGCAGCAGCCACACTCGGCGGGGCGCCTCTCTGCCAGTGGTCGGCCAGGCAAGGGCCAATGTCAGGGCGAAGAGGGGAAAGGCGAAGCTCTGAGGGCGTACTGCCCAGTTGTTGGAGCTCATCAGGAGGCCGAGCGAAGCTGCCACAGCCGCTAGACGATAGCGGCCACTCGCACGCCAGGCCAGCCAGTAGGCGCCGCCGAAAAGGGCGGCCACGCTTAGCGCGTTGACGGCGACCACCAGCGGCAGCCCGCCTGTCCGGTAAAGGGCATAGAGTCCCACCGCACTCAGCCAGGAGTGGTAGGCCACCGGCGCGCCGTAGCGCGTCCAACTGTACGCATCGGCGGTGGGGATGGTTCCTTCGCGCAGGATGTCCTGTCCTAGCCGCAAGTACCACCAGAAGTCGTGGGGCGGCACGGGCACCAGGCTCACCAAGACGAAGGCGGCCGCCACCAGCGCCACGCCGTAGAGGAAGCCCATCGAGCGCCAGCCCTTCACGGCTCAGCCTCCGGCAGGCGGTAGAGTTCGTAGTGGCCTTGCGGTGTGGTCCCGACCAATTCCAGCAACCCGCCGGTGAGTCGTTCCAGTTCGGCCACCAGGCGAGGGGTCATGCGGTCGGGGCGTTGCTCGATCAAGAAGTTGGCTCCCCAGCGATAGAGGAGCACGTGGGTGTAGCCCTGCTGTCGCAGGGCCTGCGCCAGCCCCGCCACGTCGCCGTAACGGTGAACGCCGTGGGCCAAGTTGTCCAGAATGGGATCCGGCTGCACTTCACGGGGCGCGCCATAGCTGCGCGGCTCGAAGAGAAAGTAGACTCGCGCGTCAGTGGGCGTCTCTTCCAGCAGGCGCATGGCGGCCGTGTATTCGGGAAGCACGCGCGCCCGGTACGCCTGTGGGGTTTCCAGCCCCAGGATGACGGCCAGCGGGTTGCGAGCCACCACGAGGCGGCCCACGTCGAACAATGTCAGGAAGAGCACACCGGCCAGGATGGCACGCACGATGAAGCTCACCTGAAGATGGGGCGTGTCCAGGTCGGCAGTGGCCTGAAGTCCGCGGGCGGTGAGCAAAGCCAGGGGAAAAAGGGCCGGGAGGAGCAGCCGCGCCTGCCAGAGGGCAGCCGTGCGCACCACGCCCAGCGTCCAGAACCCCACGCCCAAAGCCACAAAGAGCCCCAGCGCGAGCAGCGTTGAGCGTCGGGCTGGTTCGCCGTGCCATTCCCGCCAAGCCGCCCACAGGGTAACGGGGAGGAAGAGCAAGTAGAGCGGGCCGATGCGGCCATCGTAGTAGTTGGCGTCCCGGTGGCCCAGGGTAACGTTGAGGGGGAGAAGCAGCAATTCTTTCGTGCTCCAGCCGATGCCGGTGCCCGCGTCGGCGTACCACGCGGCGCGGAAGGCGTCCCAGAAACGCCCGCCAAAGAGGCCGAAGGCGAAAGGATAAAACGGGTTGCCCATGAAGACCCAGTTGCGCGCGTACCAGGGAGCGGCCACCAGCAGCGCCACCGCGCTGAAAAGGAGGCCAACTCGCACCACCTGTCCCCACCGACGCCGCTGCCACCACACCACCAGCAGCCCAGCCGTGACCGGCACGACGAAGCTGGTGTACTTGACACCCATCGCCATGCCCGCCATCATGCCGCTCAACAGGAGCCATCCGGCCGCTTCGCCGCCCGTGTGCCACCGCCAGAGGGCATAAAGGGTTCCCACGCTGTAGAATACCAGGGCCAAATCGGTGTATGCCCACGAGGCCAGCAGGGGCAGGGAGGGCATGGAGACGAGCACCAGCAGGGCAAATCGGCCGGTGGGGTTGTCCCACGCGCGCTGTCCCCATTGGAAGACCAGAGCGGCGGCCAACACTCCCCACACGACGTGCAGCAGTTGGGGCGTGCGGTCGCTGCCCAGAGCTCGCGCCCACAGGAAGACGCCTTCCACCAGGTGGGGGAACCAGAAGTGGGGGATGTCGAAGGGGCGCAGGCCACCAGCCCGCAGCACCCACGCTGGCCACGGCAGGTGGTAGAAGAGGGCGTCGAACCCGTCGGAGGGCGGTGTCAGGGCAAGCAGGAAAGTGTATGCCAGGGGCAGACCCAGCACCAGCCCCCAGAGGGGACGGCGAGCGAGCGCACCGAGGGCCTTGGCGGAGAATTGGCCCAGCGCCGCACGAAGGGCTACCGCTCGGCGAAAGGTCATCGGCAGCAGGAGCAGTTGCCCGGCAAGGAAAAAGGAGCGCTCCGTCCAGCCCAGCCACGCCAGGCCCAGCCCGGCCAGTCCCAGTGCTCCCAACCCTGTACCCGTCGCCAGGCACAGGCGTTCCAGCCCGGGCTCGGCTGGCACGCGCAGGCGGCCCAACAACCAGTCGCCCAGGCCGGCCGCGTTGCCCGCCAACAGGAGGGTCAAGGCCACTGCCCACCCGCTTTCGGCCAGGCCGCGTGCCACTTGGGGACCAAAGGGGCGCTGCACCACGTAGAAGGCGGCCAGCACGAGGGCCGCCCACGCGAGGAAGCCGAGAGCAGCCAGTAGCCGCCGGTGTGTCATGGCACGCAGGAGAGAATGCTCAGGTGTGCTCATGCGTTTTCAACCGTGTTGGAAGTCCCCGGCACGCCCACAACGTCGGCCACGGGCCGATTTGCCGCTCCCCACCGCTCGTAGGCCGCCAGGACGACCAGGCTCAGCAGCGGTACTGGCAAGTAGGCGGCCGGCTGTTCGGCGTCGCCCACAAGGGTGGCGAGGAAAACCCACCAGGGAACCACGAGAAAGACGGCCATTGCGGCCCAGAAGCGGCGCGCCTTCAGGCCATCGCGCCACCAAGCCAACAGGGGCAGCAGGCCCACAATCTGGTTCGTGGTGGCTGTGCGCCAGGCGATCCAAGTAGTCAGCACCAGGACCCAGAGGAAGAGGCGCTCGGTCGCCCTCTGGTCGTCGGGCGCGGTTCGCCGGTGGAGCCAGACCAGTCCTCCTCCGACCAGGAACAGCCCACCCCACCAGAGCAATGTGTCGGCGGGCGGACCAAGCCATTCCCCCAGGATGAGCAAGGGCGCGTTCTGAATGCCGCCCGTGTACGCGCTGTAGGCGCGCACGGCTTCCAGGAAGCTCAGCGGCCAGGCCGGAAAGCGCAGCGCGGGCCCCAGGACAAGCGCAGCGAGCGCTGCGCCGAACCCCCACCAGACCCTCTGGCGGCCAGCCCGCCAGGCCCACAACAACACGGCGGGCACGAAGAGGAAGCTCATTTGGGGCTTCAACGTCGTGAGGCCCAAGGCCACACCAGCCAGCACATCTCGCTCCGCGCGCACGGCCCACAGCACGGCAGCGATGGCCGCCGTGATGAGCACGGAAGGCTGTCCCAGGATGATGGCGCGAGCCGTGGGGTAGAAAAGCAATGTTGCTCCCACCAGGGCCGCCAGCTCGAGGGGACGAAGGCGGCGCGGCCAGGTGCTCGCCAGCACGAAGAGCGCCACCAGTCCCTGGAGGAACACCATCCAGATGGCCCGCGCCAGGGGAAAAGAAAAGGGGAGAAGCGGCGCGATGAAAAGGGCAATGCCCAGCGGGTATGCAAAGCCGAACTGATGCTCATTGGGGCCGGCCAGCCGGCCCAGCATTTCAAGCTGAACGGTGCGCGTGACCGCTTCGCTATAGGGGTCTTGCCCCTCAACGAGCCAGGCGCGCACGGCCCGCCACACGACGAAGAGGTCGTTTCCGCCCAGCCAGCGGGTGGTGAAGAACACATACGTGGCCCACACGTACAGGAGAGCGAGGGCGAACATCAGGCCCAGCGCGAGGAGTGTATTGGCCAGTCGCAGTGACTTTGGGCGCTCAGGTTCCATCGGCAGACACCAGGCCACTTCAGCCGCCTGTTCCTACTCACAGGCTTGGCACCAGTTGGGGCACCTTCCGGCCGCGAAGGGCGTACCACCCCGCGTAGAGTGACAGCAGGCCGACGGGAAAGGCAACAGCACCGGCCACGACAGCCAGCCAGGCTCCCATTCGGTCGTTCCGCAAGCGCATCAAAAGGCCAGCCGCACACATGGCCAGCCCGTTGAGCACCGTAGCAACAGCCCACGGCCACGTCAGGAAGACACCACAGTAGAGCCAGCAGAGGATGGAGCCGTCCGGCTCGAGGATGCGCGGCGCGGGGGGCTTGGGCCACCAGGCGTAGCAGTAGATTCCGCAGGCTGCCACGAACAGACCAGCGGCCAGCGGCAAGCCCACCGTGATGAGCTGGTCGGGGAGGGGATGCCACCGCTGGAGGAAGCGCACGCTGGGCGCCATTTGCCAGCGGTGAAGCCCGACCAAAAAGACGAAGACGGCCCCAATGACCAAGGCTTGGCTCACCAGCGCAAAAGCCCACCAGGGAATGCCCAGCATTTGGGCCAGCAGGCTGAGAGGTTCTTGATTTTCCATCGGCACCTCCCCTGCACACGCTTGAAGGCCGAGTTGAATTGACGTTACGATTATACTCGACTTGACGACTGTTGTCACGCGACAAGTTAATACCAATTGCGTTTGGTAACGTCTCCTGCTCACAGAAGGGGGCGGCGCCGCCATCCCGCCTCCCACCCAAAAGGGGAAAGAAATTGTGGCGTGCGGCGGCGCCGAGCCATTTCGGTGAATACATGGCATTTGTAGACCCAAGTGGTATAAGAAAGACGGCTTTCGGTCCTCACGATCATGGCGGCGTCAAGCGCTGCAAAGAAAACTCAACTTGCGAAATGCGCGTAATTCCTCACCATACGAGAAGAACAGCATTGCAGGTGAGAAATCCATGAGCACATCTCAGGTCGAACGGTTCGTGACAACCAACGGCACACACATCTATCGGCTGCCCGTCGAAGTTTTTCCCAACTTCGTCGGGTACGCCTATCTGTTGGTCAACGACGCCTGCCGCCTCTTGGTGGACACGGGGTCCGTCTTCCCCCAGTCGGCGGAGGACTTGTTGGCCGCCCTGGACACGGTGCGCGAGCGCTTTGGGGAGCCGGTCTCCCTCGACACCCTGGACGGTGTGGTCATCTCCCACGGTCACATTGACCACTTCGGGGGGCTTACGCCCCTCCGCGAGCGGATACGCGGGCCTATTTTTGTCCATGAACTGGACCGGCGCGTGCTGACGAACTTCAAAGAGCGGGTTGTGGTGGTCTCCAAAGCCCTCGAACGCTTCCTCGAGCAGGCCGGCGTGAAGCCGGCCTTGCGGGCCAAGCTGCGAGACATGTACCTTTTCGCCAAGACACTCGTCACGCCGGTGGAGCACGTGGACGTTTTGCAGGACGGCCAGCGTCTCTTTGGGTTCGTTGAGGTGATCCACACCCCCGGCCATTGCCCCGGTCAGGTGTGCCTCAAGGTGGACGACATTCTGCTGAGCAGTGACCACGTGTTGCCTCGCACCACACCTCACCTGGCCCCCGAGCGCATTACGGCCTATACCGGCCTGGGGCACTACCTGGAGTCGCTCGACAAAATCGTAACCCTTGCGGGTGACGTTCGCCTGACGCTGGGGGGACACGAGGAGCCTATTGAGGACTTAGAGGCCCGCGTGAGGGCCATTCGCCGTTCCCACGAGCGCAAGCTGGAGCGTTTCCTGGAGTTGTGTCGGGAGCCGCGCACAGTGGCCGAACTCTCGATGGATCACTACGGGCGACGGGAGGGTTACGACATTCTGCTCGCCATCGAGGAAGCCGGTGCTCACGTGGAATACCTCTACGAGCGCGGCTATCTGGCTATCGCCAACCTGGACGAAGTGGAACACGCCTCCAACCCTGTGCTGCGCTACCGGCGGCTGTGAACGGGTCAGGGTGACCCCCTTCAAGTCCTGTGACCAAGCAGCGTTTGGTAAAACCGCAAAACTCATCTATAATGTAAATGCTCTGTTAACAAAACAAAGGGGCCTGTGGGCGAAGCATCCGTGATCTCCTCATGCCAATTCCGCCAGGAACCGCCCTGAAGCGGGCAGCGGTGTGAACGGAAACGGGTTTGCCTCCCAGTCTCATTGATCTCCTCAAGGCGTCGAACGTGCTCCCCGGTTCGTTCGCCCGACGCGCGAGTGACGGCCCTGCCTCCAACTCACACGGCTCGAAGGTTCCCGCAAAGGCTTGATGAGGAGAAGAAGGCAGAAGTCGTCGTCTGAGATTTGCTTCGAGAGTGCGGTTCGCCGCATTTTTGACAAAGACGTGTTGTAATTTCCGACACCAGTTGTTTTACAAGAAAGGAGTTTCCCATGTCAGCCGAACGCCAGGTTGTGCGAAGTGGTAAAGTGGTCACAATTGATTACGACTTGCGCCTCGACAGCGGAGAAGTCGTGGACACGACCGAGGGGCGGGAGCCGCTGGAGTACCTGCAGGGCGGCGGCGAGATCATTCCTGCACTGGAAGAGGCCATTGAGGGCATGGCCGTCGGGGAAAGCAAGCGCATTGTGCTCGAAGCCGAGGAGGCCTTCGGCGAGTATGACCCCCGTGGCCGCTTGGCCATTCCGCGCGAACAGTTCCCGCCAGACCTCGACCTTATCCCCAACACTGAGTTGTACCTGCGGGACTCGGCGGGCAACCCTGTGCCCGCCTACATCGTCTCGGTCACCGACACGGAGGTGGTACTCGACCTGAATCACCCCCTGGCCGGGGAGCGCCTCACCTTTGACGTGACGGTGCGAAACGTCCGCGACGCTACGCCGGAAGAGTTGTCCCACGGCCACGCCCACTCCGGCGATGAGCCGATCCATTAATACTCGACCGCGCAGTCCTTACAGAACCCTGCGCGGTTGCTTGTGAACGGAGAAACCTCCAATTGTGCGCAGAAGCGCGCAGTTGGAGGTTATCTCATTCACCCCACAATCACGAAGGCCAGGTCGTTCACGTTTGTGCCGGTGGGACCCGTCTTCAGCAGCGCGCCGAGGGCGTCCAGGGCCCGGTAGCTGTCGTTGCGGGCCAAAGCGCCCCGCACGTCCACGCCTCGCTGGCGGGCCAGCATCATGGTGTGGCCGTCCACGATGCCGCCAGCCGCGTCGGTGGGGCCGTCTCCGCCGTCCGTCGCCAGCGTGGCGACCACAGTGTTTGGCAGACCGTCCAGCCGCAGGGCTGCGGAGAGGGCCATCTCCTGGTTGCGCCCTCCTTTCCCAGGCCCCCGGACGGTGACAGTGGTTTCGCCCCCCAGCACCAGGCAGGCGGGACGCGGCACCGGGCGGTCATGGCTGGCGAGTTCACGAGCCAGGGCAGCCAGCACCGTTCCCACCTCACGGGCTTCCCCTTCCAGGAAAGTGGTCAACACGAGTGCGTGGTAGCCCAGCTCGGTGGCGCGCACGGCGGCCGCCTCGGCCGCCTGGCGGTTGCTGGCAATGATGGCGTTGTGAACGCGCTCGAAGAGGGGATCGCCAGGCTTGGGCGTTTCGGGCCGGCGGCCAGCTCGTCCCTCTTGGAGGTGGGCGCGAACCGGGGCGGGCACGCGCTCCAGCAGGCCAAAGCGCACCAGCACGTCCCAAGCATCGGCAAATGTGGTGGGGTCGGGCACGGTGGGGCCGCTGGCAATTACGTCCAACGGGTCGCCCACCACGTCGCTGACGATGAGGGTCACCAGGCGCGCGGGCGCCACCCGCCGGGCCAGTTGTCCACCCTTGATGGCCGAGAGGTGCTTGCGCACGGCGTTCAACTCGTTGATGGTGGCCCCGGAAGCCAGGAGCAAATCGGTTGTGGCTTGAATATCCTCCAGGGTGAGCCCCTCGGCGGGGGCGACGAGCAGGGCGGAGCCGCCTCCGGAAATGAGGGCCAGCACCAGGTCGTCCACGTCGGCTTGGTCTACTAGGTCGAGAAGCTCCCGCGTGGCCTGCACGCCAGCCTCGTCGGGAATAGGATGGCCGGCCTCACGCACGGTCACGCGCCGGGTGGGGCGCGCGTAGCCGTACTTGGTCACGATGATGCCACCCGTCAAGCGCTCCCCCAACATCTCTTCCAGCGCTTGGGCCATGGTGGCGCTGGCCTTTCCGGCGCCGACGGCGTACACGTGACGCACGCGGTTCAAGTCGTAGGTCTTGTCGGCCACGTGGAGGAGGTCATCTTCCAGGCGCACAGCGCGCTGGACGGCCGCCGCCGGGTCGGCGGCCCGGAGAGCCGCTTGGACCAACTCGGGTACGAGGTCGTGGGGAGGTGGAACGCGACTCATTTCTGCTCCCCCTTCTTGCTTGGGCGCTCCGGCTTCAGGTGATGCTTCTGTCGGATAGCCTCCAGGAGTCCGTCGGTCGCCCGGTCAATCAAGTCAAACACTTTGTCGAAGCGGTGGTCGTAATACGGGTCGGGCACTTCCATTGGGGCCCGTGGGTCGTCCAGAAACTCCAGCAGCAAGCGGGGCTCCTTGTCCAGCCCCAGGCGGCGCAACATGGCCCGCACGTCGTTCAGGTTCTCCAGGTCCATGACGACGATGTAGTCGAAGCGCGCCAGGTCCTCGGGCGTCACCTGGCGCGCGCGCCGGTCTGGCGCCGGGATGCCGTGACGCTTGAGCTCACGCATCGCCCGCCAGTGGGGCCGGCTCCCCACGTTCCAGGCCCCAATGCCCGCCGAGTCCACCTCTACCAGCCCGTCCAGCCCTGCCTTTTCGAGCTTGTGGCGGAAGACGGCCTCGGCCATGGGCGAGCGACAGATGTTCCCCGCACAGACGAAGAGCACCCGCACGGGTTTAGGATTTGCCCGTTGAGCGGTCATTGGGAAATTTTCCTCGTGATTTTCAGTGAGTAAGAGCGGCGATGGCTTCGCCGACGAACGGCGGCAGGTCGGAAGCCAGGGCGCCCCGGTCACTCTCCACCTGGCGGGCCAGCAGGATTCCTGCCAGGCCGTGCAGGTATACGCCCAAACGGGCGGCGTCGAAGGGGGCCAGCCCCTGAGCAAGCAACCCGCCGATAACGCCAGCCAGCACGTCGCCGGTGCCGGCCGTAGCCAAAATGGGGTGCGCGAAGGGCGAAACGCTCACGCGACCGTCAGGCGCGGCCACCACGGTGAAGGCCCCCTTCAACACTACGACTTGGCTCCACGCCTGTGCCTTTTGGCGGGTCAACTCGATGCGTTGGGATTGCACCTCGGCCACCTCCAGGCCGGTCAGGCGAGCCATCTCGCCGGGGTGAGGCGTCAGCACAAAGTTGCCGGGCGTCAACTGGCGCTCCCAGTTGCCCTCGAAGGCGGCCAAGGCGTTCAGGGCGTCGGCGTCCAGGACAGTGGGCGGCAGCGGCAGTGGTTCCGGCTCCACTTCCTCCTCCGCCGAACGGACGAAGCCGATGGACGGGCGCCCCTTTTCGGCCGGGCGCAGCCCGAGCAACTCGTAGACGAAGGTCTGGGTGACTTCCTCTTGGCCCAGCCCCATGCCCAGCACGAGAGCATTGTAGCGGGGCAGGGCCTCGGCCAGCACCTTGATGGCCTCGGGCCGCAGAGCGCCCAAGTCATGGGGGAGCAAAAGCCAGGTGATGCTGGTCAGGTCGGGACGGGCCGTCAGCGCAGCAGCCAGCACCGTGGGCACCCCCAGCGTGACCAGCCCGGCCCCGCTGCGGGCGGCCCCCTCGGCAGCCAGTGCAGGCGCGCCCACGAAGTTGGCGCTGCCGCCCACGACCAGCACGCGCCCGAAGGTGCCCTTGTGGCCGGAGCGCTTGCGTGGGGGAAGCAGGGCCGCGGCAACGTCGGGCGTGATAAGTTCGCCGCTGTGCTCGGCCGCGGCCATCACGTCAGCCGGGATGCCGATGTCGACCACCACCAGTTCGCCAATGACGTCGCTGCCAGGCGGGAGTACCATGCCAACTTTAGGGCCGGCAAAGGTCACCGTGATGTCGGCGGGTACTGTGGCGGGGTCAACGGCGCCGGTGTCGGCGTTGAGGCCCGTGGGGAGGTCCACAGCCACCAGGGTGGGCTGCTTGAAGCGCAGCGCGTGGTGAGGAGGAGCCTGCACCCACGCCACGGGCTCCAGGTCGGGGGGCTCCTCTCGCACGGCGCGCAGGTGGCCTAAGACGGTGGTCAGCGGCTCTCCCAGGGGACGGGAGACGCCCGTGCCCAGGAGGGCATCCACGACCACAGTGGCCCGACGGAGCGCCCGCTCCAGCGTGCGCCAACTCTCGTCAGAGCCGTTGAGGGGGATGAGGGAGACGCCAGCCTGGCGGGCCTCCTGGCACCGGCGATCGTCGGCGGCCCGCTTCCAAAAGAAAGCCGCCACGCTGTAGCCCTGGCGGGCCAGGAGGCGAGCCGCCACGAGGCCGTCTCCACCGTTGTTGCCCGGCCCGGCCAACACCACCACGCGCGTGTCGTCGGGAACCCACAGATCCGAGATGACCTGCGCTACTCCCTCTCCCGCCCGCTCCATCATGGCGTCGTAGGAGTGACCGGCTTGGTCGGCAGCTTTCTCGAGCGCGCGCATTTGCTGAACAGTGTAAACATAAACTCCCATCGGCTTCCCTCACACGTGTTTTGCTAGATTGCTCCTTCACGGAAAGCCCGGTACCACTCGGCCAATGCCCCCTGTGGGTCTCTGGCAAAGGCGTCCGGGTCAATGGAGAGCGGACGTGCCTCGAAGGGGGAGGCGAACTCCTCCGCGCCGGGGGTACGAGCCCATCGGCGGGTAACCGCTGCTGCTTCTTTCTCCCGCCCGTCCGCCCGCACCAGGCCCAGGTGGCGCGGCAGCACGGCCTGGTCGAAGGGCGGCGTTTCCCAGAGGGTGGGCGGCGCGTCGGCGAAGGTGGCTTGAGCGACGAAGGGCAAGCGCAGGGCCGTGGCGTGGGCCAGCACACGCTCCAAGTAGGCGGCTTGCGCTTCTTCGTCGAAGAGGGGGACTTGGCGCGGCGGCTGGTCCGGGCCGCGCGGCACTTCGACCATCGGGCCTGGAAGGTCGCTCCCAGTGGTGGGCAGCCCGGTGGCCGAACACCCCACGGGGCCTTCGGCTAGCGTGGCCGCCAGCAGCAAGGTGAAGGCCACGAAGTCAGCATCTTGTGGGCCATCGGCCTCGGGGTGCAGGATCGGGTACACGTCCAAGGCAAGGGTTACGCCAACCCCTCGCAGGGCGGCCAGGAAGGGCATTCCGGACATCGTGAGCAGACTGTCGGGCAGGCCGCACCAGATCGGATGTCGCCCCTCGTCTACCTCACTAATCACTTCAACCAACTCCCCGAGCCATTCCACCGCCGCGTCAGGCGCAGGGGGTGGAACCACAAGGAAGAGCCCATTGCCCCCCACATCCCAGGCGTGGAGGGCCGGGTGCTGGGCGTAGAAGCCCACCAACTCGCGCACGAAATAGTGTTGCGCTTCCAGCAGGGGGCGATCGGTGTACACGTTCCTGGCACGGCCCACGTACTCGCTGCCTCCGCTCACTGTGCGCGCGTTCAAGTCGGGCGTGGGGGCTGGCGTCATCAGCCAGCGGGGCAGAAATCGCTGGCCGTAGAGGTGCCCCACGAAGAGCACCGGCACCACGCTCAGCCCGGCTTGCTCGGCCGCGTCGAGCAGGCGTCCGAAAGCGTCGAAGGCGCGCACGGTGATGTGACGCTCCCACGGCTGGAAGGACTCCCAAGGCAGGAGCACGCGCACAAACGCGCACCCCAGATCGGCCGCGTGGGCCAGTTCGTAGGCCACTTCGTGGGCATCGAACGCTTCCCAGAAGAAGGGTCCCTTGCGAATGGGCCAGTAAGTGAGGCCGAAGTGTGTCTCGCCGTTCGCTGTCATTGCCTTTCGCCAGGCTGAATTCGTTTTGGCCGTTAATCCAACCAGCGCTGGAGCACGGGTCTTGCTGGTCCTTTGAGGCAACCTACTGGGGATGATACCAGAGGGCACATCGGGCGTCAAAGGCAGCCTTCTGGCGCTCCCCTTGACAGGTGCTTCGGAGAAAGTATACTTTGGTGCAACCAACAGCCATCAAGGTATTTTGAACCTAATCAGCTTATCTCCATATGCTTTTCATTCGCGTGCTTTGCACACGAAGGGAAAAATTGTGGAGAACTTCGCCGCCCCAGTTCTCCACAATTTCTTCATCTGTACGGCGGCGCCGAAAGGAAGCGCGATTGAAAGAGGTTCTGGAAGCTCGACCTGTGGAACGCCAGCCCTCCACGCTTCTCCACGTGACGCTGCTGGGGCCGCCCGGCAGTGGAAAGGGCACCCAAGCGCGCCGCCTGGTGGACCGTTTCGGGTTGGCCTATGTGGGCGCGGGTGATTTGTTGCGACAGCAGGTCGCTCAGGATTCGCCACACGCCAGCGACATCAAGGCATTTCTGGACGCCGGTCAACTGGTACCCCTCCCGCTGCTCATGGAGGTCATCGAGCACTTTGTGGCTCAAATTCCGCCTCACCAGGGCATCGTCTTCGACGGAATTCCGCGTTCCCTCGACCAGGCCCTGGCCCTCGACGAGTTGCTCCAGCGGGTCGGTCGCCAACTCGACGTGGTTATCCTGCTTTCGGTTCCGGACGAAGTCGTCTACGAGCGCCTGCTGCAACGAGGGCGGTCGGACGACACCCCCGAGGTGATCGCCAGGCGGCTGGAAATTTACCACAGGGAAATCCGCCCGCTGGAGGCGTTTTACCGACGTCGGAGCATTTTGCGTGTGGTGGACGGTGTGGGCACGCCCGACGAGGTGTTCGAGCGCATTGAACAGGTGCTCGACTCGCTTGAGAAACCCTCGGAGTGACGGGATTCACGTGCTTCCGTGCCCGTGCTATAATACCCCCATGAAACGTCAAGTTCCCAAGTTCTGGTTTCTCCTTATCTTCACATTGATCGCCCTTTTGCCTACGGGTGACGCCACGGCGGACGAGGTGCGCCTTCCCAACAACTTTGGCCGCCTGGACGTGGGCGCTCCACCGGCTCGAGCGGCGTGGCGGCGTCTCGACGTGGCCCCTGAGGTGCGCCTCTTTGTGTTGCCGGGCACGGCCGCCGACCGAGATGCGGAACGCATTGCCGCCGAAGTGCGCCAAAGCCTGCGGCGCGTGCAGGGGCGCCTGGGGATAGAGGCCACACCTGTGCTGGAGGTGTACCTGGTAGAGCGGGTCTTCTGGCAGGGCGGAGCGGCTTACGAAAACGGGCGCATTCTCATTACCTATTCCGACCGAAATTATACCACCATTCCGCTGCGGGCTTACCTGGACCACGAAATCACCCATGCCCTCTCTCAGACCTTTGTGCCCGAAGGCGGAGAAACGAACGCCTTGCTCTCCGAAGGGCTGGCAACCTGGACGACCGGTGGACATTACGGCCCCGACCCGATCCACGAGATCGCAACGGCCCTGGCACGCAGCCGGGCGTATGTGCCCTTGGCCCGCCTGGTCACCGACTTCCGGGCAGCACAGCATGAGACCGCTTACATCGAGGCAGCCAGCTTCGTGGGGTGGCTGATCGAGCGGTGGGGAATGGAAACGTTCAAGCGCCTTTATGGGAACGCTGCCGTCCCGCACATCGTGCTGGGACGCACCTACGCCGACCTGGAGCGGGAATGGTTGCGCTGGCTCTCGGGCCGGCCGGTCTCGCCCTTCACGGTGCGGTGGTTCGGCTTGCGCATCCGGGCTTTCGAAACCATGCGTCAGTACCAGGAGACGTTCGACTCCTTCGCTCGCCAATTGCCCGATTCGCCAGTGAAGTGGAACGCGGACTTGACCAATCAGTATCGCGACAACCCAGACGCGCCCGTCAACGTGGCCCTGGAGACACTGCTCAAGGCGCTTCAGGAAGACATCCGCTGTGGCCGTCTGATCGCTGCCGACCGCCGGCTTGAAGAATTGCAGGCCAGCATTCTGGCTAACGACATTGTGGGTCCGGAGGCGAAAATTCGGGAGGCGGTGGCCGCTTCGCTGGCCCAGACGGCCAGCACGCTGGAGGGCGGACGGCTGGCGGACACGCTGCCGACGAACCCGTTGCTGCTCTTCTGGCAGGAACGGGTGGGACGACCCGTGTACCAGGAGGTGGCCGACATTGTGGCGACACCAGGCGCTGAACACGTTATGGCGGTTGTCTGGTGGTTTGACGTGGAGGGGGGAGAAGCCTTACCGCTCAGGGTTGTCTTCGAGCGGAACGGCTCAGGCTGGTACGTGAAAAGCGTTCGGCAGGGAACAGGAGGAAAAGACCAATGCACCGGGTGGCCGACGGGATTTACTATCAACCCAGCTTTCGCCTGGTTAACCTCGGCGTCGTAAGGACTTCGGAGGGGCTTGTTTTGGTGGACACGCCCATGCTCCCCTCGCTGGCCCAAGAGTGGCGCGAGGAAGTGGAGCAATTGGGCCCCATCAAATACATCCTCAACACTGACCACCTGCCCGAACACGTGCTGGGCAACCTCTTTCTGCCGGGTGACATCGTGGCTCATGACGGCACCCACGACAAGATGCGCATGACACCCAAGTCCAAAGAGCAGTTGCGCAAGGTGGTGCGACAACACGACCCGGAAGGGGCCGAGTTGCTGAACAATTTTGAGCCCCGCTACCCCAACCTAATGCTCTATGACCGCCTGACCATGTACTTGGGAGAGCGCGAACTGGAGTTCCTGCACCTGCCGGGCCACACTCCCAACAACGTGGGCCTGTTTCTCCCCGACGCGCGGGTGCTCTTTGCCGGTGACACGGTAGTCAACGGATATCGGCCCTATTTGGGCCTCTCCGACATCCCGAGCTGGATTACCACACTTCAGGCCATCCAGGTTATGGAGGTGGACATCATCGTTCCCGGGCGGGGCGAGCCGCTGACGCCTGACAAACTCGACCCGCTGATTACCTACCTCCAGGTCATGCAAGAGCGGGTTCGTGAACTCATCGAGGAAGGGCGCACCCGCGACGAAGTGGTCTCCCGCATGATGCCCTACTTTGAGGAGTGGCCCATTGATCCCACAAGGCGTGACGAGGAGCGCAACCTGTACCGTCAGGGCATTCGACGCATTTACGATCGGCTGACAGGCAACCGCTAAACACGGAGGAGAACGATGAACAAAACGCGCCAGGATGCCTGGGAACTCGTGTGTCGGTACACCAAGAGCGAGAACCTGCGCAAGCACATGCTGGCGGTGGAGTGTGCCATGCGGGCCTACGCGCGTCGCTTCGGGGAAGACGAGGAACTGTGGGGCATCGTGGGCCTGCTGCACGATTTCGACTACGAGCAAAACCCCACTATCCCCGAACACCCCCTGCGCGGGGCTGAAATCCTACGGGCGGAAGGGTGGCCAGAAGAAATCGTCACGGCTATCCTGAGCCACGCGGAGGGGACTGGTGTACCCCGCACCGAGCGCCTTCACCACGCCCTCTACGCCGTAGATGAGCTTACCGGACTCATTACGGCCGTGGCCTTGGTGCGCCCCAGCAAGGATATTCGCGATGTCACGCTGAAAAGCATCAAGAAAAAGTGGAAGGACCGCCGCTTTGCCGCTGGCGTCAACCGTGAGGAGATCGAGGCTGGTGCCCGCGACTTGGGCGTGCCGCTGGACGAGCACATCCAGTTCGTCCTCAAGGCCATGCAGGAGCACGCGGAGTTGCTGGGCCTGGCCGGCCAAGAGAAAAGGTCGTAGAGGAGGCGCGAGATGTCGCCGGTGCCCCGCTTCGAGCGCGTACAGCAGGCCCTTCGGGAAACAGAATTGGACGCCATCGCATTGGTGCCGGGTCCAAATTTGACATACGTGAGCGGCGCGCGCCTCCACCGCAGCGAGCGCCTGAACCTGCTGGTAATCCCCCGCGAGGGCTCCCCGCGTGTTCTGTGTCCCTTGCTGGAGGCCGCAGCCTACCGCCACCTGGGGGTTCCCCTCCACACCTGGCGGGATGAAGAAGGGCCCCACTCCGCCCTCCAGCAACTGGTGGCCGAAGCCGGGCTGGCCCGCGCCGTTTGGGGCGTGGAGTATGCCAACGCCTACTACGGCGAGGTGCTGGCAATCCAAGAGGTCGCGCCGGGGGCTCGCTTCCAGCCAGCCGACGAGGTGCTCACTCGCCTGCGAGTCGTGAAAGACGCCGACGAAATTGTTGCTCTGCGCCGCGCCGCCGAACTGACAGGCCGCGTAGTGCTGGAAGCCGTGGAAGCCGTGCGGCCCGGCCTCACCGAGCGAGAAGTGGCGGCCATGATTCAGGTGGCCCTCCTCAAGCACGGGAGTGAGGGGATGGCCTTTTCGCCCTTGGTGGCCAGCGGGCCCAACGCTGCTGATCCCCACGCGCTGCCAAGTAACCGCGTGCTCCAGCCCGGCGACATCGTTATTCTCGACGCAGGCGGCGTCGTGGAAGGATACCAGGGGGACATCACTCGCTGCGTGGCCCTAAAACCTGTGTCCGACGAGGTGCGCCAGATGTACGCCGTCGTCTCGCGGGCTGCCGAGGCCGGACGAGCGGCTGTGCGGCCGGGCGTGGCCGCACAGGACGTGGACCGCGCTGCACGCCAAGTCATCGAAGAGGCTGGCTACGGTGACTACTTCATCCACCGCACAGGACACGGGTTGGGCCTTCAAGTTCACGAGCCCCCCTATATTGCCGAGGGAAACACACAGAAGTTGGAGCCCGGCATGGTTTTCACAGTGGAACCTGGTATCTACATTCCAGGCGTGGGCGGTGTGCGCGTTGAAGACGTGGTGGTGGTCACGGAGCAGGGCTGTGATGTGCTGACGAATGTATCCCGTTCCCTGTTCGAGCGGGAATAGCGTGTTCCGCCCCATCTTGTACCGAATTTCACTACAAAGAACGATATATTTAGCTCAAATTTTTTGTAATTCCCCTCTTGCCAAAAGCTTTCCACCTGTGATACAATAGGGTAGCTTCAACCCAACCTATCAGGGCTAAAAATAAACACACTTCGGCGCCCTGTACATACTTTCCGCGAATCATCCGCTGGGCACAATAAATAACTAAAGTCAAAACCTGGAGGCGCACTTATGCGGGCAGCAGCAGGGCGAGAGGCACTTGTGCAGCGAGGACGACAACTTCCTTCGTGGATTTGGGCCGCGCTGGCTGGTTTACTTGTCGGCATTGCCGTTGGCATCTTTTATGCTTGGATGATCAACCCTGTTGTGCTGACGGACGTGGACCCGGTAGACCTGCGTGAAGACTGGAAGGAACTATGGGTCCTTATGGCGGCCGACTCTTACGCGTTGCGCCAGAACCCCGAACTGGCCCGTAACGCGTTCAGCACCTTTTCTCGCGAAGAAGTCCAGAGCCTGATTACGCGGCTTCACAACAGCACCACCGACGTGGAGCAGCAACAGCGCTTCCAAGAACTGGCGGCTGTGCTGAACATCCAGATCGGCGCCGCACTGCCCGAGGTGCCGGAGGCCACACCTACCCCGGCCCCCCGCCCGAGGGGCGGAGGACTGTTGCGCTCCTTCTTGACCGTGTGCGCCTTTGGCCTGTTGCTCCTGCTTCTGGTGGCGGTTGTCGGCCTGGTACTGACACGCCGACGGGTTGCCCGTCGGCGTGAGGCCGGCGAACTGCGCGAAGGACGCCCTCGCTACCGGCCACCGCGTCCGACGCCCGCGGTCGGCCCGGAATTTGCTCCTGCTGAAGAGACGCCAGCCGTGGAAGACGTGGGACTGTTGGGTGAGTACGAGCAACAGGTGGTAGAAGAGGAACTGCGCGCTGAACCCAAGCCTGATACCGGCCCCATGCCGGTTGTCCCCGAGGCCAAGTTGGGGCAGTTCACCACCCGTTACCAGTTCGGCGACGACGACTACGACATGAGCTTCAGCATCGAAACGCCCGACGGCACTTTCCTGGGTGAGTGTGGCGTCAGCATCAGTGAAGTGCTGCTCGAGGAGCCAAAGCAACACGTAACGGCGTTCGAGGTGTGGCTCTTCGACAAAGACGACATTCGCACGGCTACCAAAGTGCTGCTGAGCGAGTACGCCTGGCAGGATGACACCCTCCAGGCCAAACTGCGCGAGCGGGGCGAGTTGGTATTAGCCAAGCCTGGCGAAACTTTCGACCTGGAGACGGAGTCCTTGCGCGTGCACGTGCGCGTGCGCGCCATGGAGTATGGCACGAACCCACAGTTGCCCCCCAACAGCTTCTTCTCGCGACTGGAGTTAGACCTGGAACCAGCCCGCAAGACTGGCGCCGGCGGGGGCATAAGTTTTTAGTCTATGCCGTTACGTCCGCACCCACGGCGAGAAGAGCCGGTCCCACTCCTGGAGCGCGTACCGGTCAGTCATGCCGGCGATGTAGTCGGCCACCACGCGGTGCAACGGCACCGGTCCGATGCGGCGCTGGACTTCAGGCGGAAGTTGTTGCGGCTCCGAGACATACGCGTGAAAGAGGTCCCGAATGATGCGCTGGGACTTGATGGCCATGCGCACCACGCGGTAGTGGCGGTACATGTTCTCATAGAGGAAGCGCTTGAGCTGTCGGTGCTTCTCCCGCATTTCTGAGGAGTAGCCCACCAGCATGTGATCGCACTCGCGCACGTCCTGCACCGACTGAATGTCGTGCTCCTTCAGGCGCCGCTCCGTTTCTTCGATCAGGTCGGTTACGAGCAAGTTGATGAGCTTGCGGATGAGCCGGTGGCGCGTGAGTTCGCTCCACGGCGCGTCCACCATGCGGCGCACATCCTGCCAGAGGGCCAGGCCCGCTTCTTCCACCTGCTCGAAAGTCAACACCCCGCTGCGCAGGCCGTCGTCCAGGTCGTGGGTGGTGTAGGCAATTTCGTCGCAGAAGTTGACCACTTGGGCTTCCAGCGTGGGGCGCAGGTGGGGCTCGTACTCGCTGGCGTCGGCCCAGTCGTACTCGGTCTCGTGCTTGATGATGCCCTCGCGCACTTCCCAGGTCAAGTTGAGGCCGGGAAAGTCCGGGTAACGGTGCTCCAGTTCCGTGACAATCCGAAGTGTCTGCTCGTTGTGGTTGAAGCCGCCGTAATTGGCCATCAACTCGTCCAGCACCTCTTCCCCGGCGTGGCCAAAGGGCGTGTGGCCCAGGTCGTGAGCCAAGGTGATGGCTTCGGTGAGGTCCTCGTTGAGGCGCAGGGCGCGGGCAATGGTGCGCCCAATTTGGGCCGCTTCCAGGGTGTGGGTTAGGCGCGTGCGGTAGTAGTCCCCCTCGTAGTTGATGAACACCTGCGTCTTGTACTCCAACCGCCTGAAGGCCGTGGTGTGGATGATGCGGTCGCGGTCCTTTTGGTAGGCCGTGCGGTACGGGTGTTCGTCCTCGGCGTAGACGCGGCCGCGCGTCTGGCTGGCCTTCATGGCGTAGGGGGCCAGGATGCTTTCTTCGAGGCGCTCATATTCGGTTCGCGTGCGCATGGTTTCCTCCTAACCGTATTCCCTGCGACCACACGGGGCTTTGGACACATCCGTGTGGTGCTTTGCCCACGAAAGGAGAACACGTTTTATACCAATTGGGTCTGCAAATGCCATATATTCACCGAAATGGCTCGGCGCCGCCGTCCCACC
>WFWG01000017.1 GCA_015491235.1 Ardenticatenaceae bacterium | reverse complement strand
TTCATGCGCTCGCCTCCGAGGTCTCCGAAGGAGTACGTGACCTCATGCCATTTCCACGCCCAATTGGTATGACGACGAGGCAAAACAAAGGGGAAGGGCTGGTTTGAGGTTGTGCGGCTTGGAACCGAGGATTACGCTCCGTCACAGGGCAAAATTTGAACAATGCAGAAGTTGGGTTACAATTGGCCTACTAAAAAGTGTTTCATTCATCATTCGGACGAACAAGGGGCGTAATAGAAACAAAGGAGTGGGGCCATGAACTTTGAGTTGACGGAAGAACAACGGATGATCCGCGATGCTGTGCGCGAGTTTGCGCGCGAGAAAATTTTACCGTATGCCCGCGAGTGGGACATTCAGGAGTCTTTCCCGCGGGAACTGCTCTACGAGATGGGCGAGTTGGGCTTCCTGGGCGTACCAATTCCACAGGAGTACGGGGGCGCTGGTCTCGACTTCATCAGCGAAGCTATTGTCTTCGAGGAAATTGGCTACGCCGACTCCTCCGTGCGCACCACGCTCTCCGTGCAGATGTCCCTCGTCGAGTTGACCATCCTCAACTGGGGCACTGAGGAGCAAAAGCGCAAGTACCTGCCCAAGCTGTGCAGCGGCGAGTGGATCGGGTGCTTCGGCCTGACGGAGCCGGGTGCCGGCTCGGACGCCAGCAACATCCAGACGCGGGCGGTGCGCGAGGGGGACGAGTGGGTGCTCAACGGCCAGAAGACGTGGATTAGCAACGGCACGTGGGCCGACGTGGCCATCATTTTTGCCCAAACGCAGCCGGGCAGCCGACACAAGGGCATGGTGGCCTTTGTCGTGGAGACCAACACGCCTGGCTACCACACGCGCAAGATGAAAGGCAAGCTGGGTCTGCGTGCCAGCGACACGGGCGAAATCTTCCTCGACAACGTGCGCGTGCCCGACTCAGCCCGCTTGGGCGAAGTCGGCCAGGGCTTCTTCGTGGCCCTGAGCGCGCTGGACAACGGACGCTACGGCGTGGCCAGCGGCTGTGTGGGCATCGCCCAGTACGCCCTGGACTGCAGCCTGGAATACGCCAAGCAGCGCGAGGCCTTTGGGCGCCCCATTGCGGGCTTTCAGCTTGTCCAGGAGATGCTGGCAAACATGTACGTGGAGACCGAAGCCGCCCGCCTGCTGGTCTACCGCGCTGGTCACATCAAGAACAAGGGTGAGCGCAGCACCATTGCCGTTTCGATGGCCAAGTACTACGCCAGCGAAGTGGCCAAGCGGGCCGCCGACCTGGCCATCCAGATTCACGGCGGATACGGCTACTCCAACGAATATCCGCCCGAGCGCCTCTGGCGCGATGCCCGCGTGGCCAGCATCTACGAGGGCACGAGCCAGATTCAACAGCTCATTTTGGGCCGTCACTTGACGGGAATCGAAGCCTTTTACGGGTAGACAGAGGGAGAGCAGAGGGAGGAGTGCGGGCCAATGAGTCCCGCACTCCTCCTTTTTTCCACGCAAAGTACGGGAGAAATGCGTACTCGTCCTCGAATTGGCATCACAATGAAAGTCATTCCCCGTCAGGGGGGCCGTTCGCCCCAGCAGGCCCTGCCCACACCGTACGTTGAGGCTGTGTGGCAGGCTGGTGGCCTGCCAGTGCTCATCCCCAACGTGCCGGAAGCCGTGTCAACCTACGCCGAAGAGTTGCACGGCTTGCTCCTTTCTGGCGGGGGAGACGTGCACCCCGCTCGCTACACGTCCGAACCCAAACACCCCGCCGTTTATGGCATCGTCCCGGAGCGTGACGAGACGGAAATCGGCCTCGTTCACTTCGCCATCCAGCGGGACGTGCCCCTGCTGGCCATTTGTCGGGGCATACAGGTGCTCAACGTGGCGCTGGGAGGCACACTCCTCCAGGACATCGAAGCGTGTGTGCCCGGTGCGTTGCCCCATTCCACCCCTGATGACGCTCCCGCGCGCCAGCATTCCGTTTCCCTTGAGCCGCGCAGCCGCGTGGCAAGCGTCTTGGGGACTACAAACCTGATCGTGAACACGTTTCACCACCAGGCGGTAGCCCGTCCCGGAGAGGGTGTTCGTGTTGTTGGCCGGGCACCGGACGGCGTGGTGGAAGCGGTCGAAGTGGAGAAGTGCACCTTTGTAATTGGCGTGCAATGGCACCCGGAACTCCTTTCCACTCCCCACGACCGCCTGTTTGTCGCCTTGGTGGGAGCGGCTGGCGACTTCTTGCAGAACAAGGGTGTTTGAGCTCCGCTTTCCCCTTTCCGCCATTTTCCTGTGCAAGTGGGGGCACCCGAACGTGTGCTGCTCGTAAGGGGCAGGCCTGTTCCTGTGTGAGTGGAAGCGCGTAAACGTAGGGATTTGACGCCCAAGGAGAAGAGGCTACAATTGCCAGCAGCGCTTATCCCCGTGTGGGGGATATGGATAAGAGGGAGCAAATGACATGTCCAACGTGCGCGCGTACTTGGCGGCGGCCGCTGCGTTTGTGACTTGTCCGTGTCATCTGGTGGTGCTCATGCCGCTCTTGTTGGCCCTAACAGCAGGCACGGCTGTAGGAGCCTTTTTGGCCCAGTACCAAGCCTGGCTGTACGCCTTGAGTGCGGGGCTCTTTATCCTTTCCCTTGCCTTGGCCGTCGTATGGTGGTCGGCTGAGGACACGGAATCAACCGAGTGTTGTGCGGTCGAACCAGAGCTCGGTCAAACGGGCGAAAGGGCCACGCCTGTATCGGTGCAGGAGGGGGGAGCTTGAAAGGGGCGTTTGTGCTACTGCCTTTTACCTCATCAGCCCAACAGGGAACATTGTCTACACCGACACGACTCCTACACCTTACGACCAGTTAAAAGTTCAAATCGCCCGGTTGCTGGAGGGAGCATAGCTGTGAACACAGGTTTGCTTCTTTACGCCTTTTCCGCTGGCATGGTGGCTACGGTGAACCCTTGTGGGTTTGCGATGTTGCCAGCCTTCATCTCCTATTACCTGGCTACAGAGGACTCCGCTCCGCAGAGGGGTGCTCGCGCCCTGTTGCGCGCCCTGTACGTGGGAGGCGTAGTGACGGCCGGCTTCGTGCTTCTTTTCACTGTGGCTGGTGGGGTCATCTCCCTTGGCGCTTACGCGCTGGTGACGGCAATGCCTTGGATAGGGCTTTTGGTGGGCGTTATCCTGGTGGTGTTGGGCGTGTGGATGCTGGCAGGCCATCACATTACAGTTCCCGGCCTGCCCGAACTGCGCGTGCCGCGCCAGCGTTCCATGCGATCCATGTTTTTGTTTGGCGTCGCCTATGGGTTGGCATCCCTTAGCTGTACGTTGCCCATCTTCTTGATTGTAGTGGGCACGTCCTTTACCACTCGAGGGCCTCTCGTCGGGATCGGGCAATTTGTAGCCTACGGGGTTGGCATGGGCCTCATCTTGATGGGACTGACGGTGGGACTTGCGCTCTTCCGCGACGTAGCCTTGGGAACTGTGCGTCAAGTGTTGCCCCATGTGGAACGAGTGGGTGCCCTCTTGCTCACGCTGGCGGGCGGATACATTGTCTATTACTGGCTGTTCATCGGTGGACTGCTTATTCGCTTCGCAGGAAGTTAATTTCCACCGCTTTCCCCATTTGCCTTTTTGCCCATCTTCAGGATACGTGCTCAGGATGGTTTGATCATCCTGAGCGCTTATTACATCAATGGGCCTACAAATGCCACGCATTCACCGAAAAGGAGGCGTTAAGGTGCGACGCACTTCCAAAGTGCGTCGCACCTTAGCCTCTCATCCTGTCGGCGCCGCCGCCCCCACC
>WFWG01000016.1 GCA_015491235.1 Ardenticatenaceae bacterium | reverse complement strand
TGGTAGGGCAGGACGACCACGTCGGCTGCCGCCAGGCCGGCGGCGATCTCCTCCGGCGGGAGCCGCCCCGTCCACCCTGTCCACCCGTTGCCCAGGTTGAGTTCGGCGATCAGGGTCTCGATTTCCCGCAGGTGTTCGGCGTTGGTGGGGTCGCTGGCCCCCAGAGGCTCTCCCAGGAAGAGCAGTCGCACCGGCAGGCCGGCCCGCAGCAGACGATCGTGTGCCCGCAGGAGCGCAGGGATGCCTTTGCTCCGGTTCACCAAGCCGAAGTGGACCATCAGGTATTCGCCCGGTTGCACGCCCCACCGGGCCCGCCACACCTGGCGGTCGAAGTCGGGGGGCAACGCGGTGGGCACGTTGTTCCCGAGGGGAATCACCCGCACGGCTGGCGCCGAGGGAGCGTCTCCCACCCACGCGCGCACCTGATGCGCGTCGGCAGCGTTGGTGACCACCACGGCGTGCGCGCGTCGGGCCAACCGGCGCACGGCAGCCGAGCGCAGAGGGCCGGCCTTCGGGAACAGGTAGGGCACGCGCAGGTCGTGGAAGGTGACCACCACGGGTGGTCCCCCACGCCAGCGCAGCCAGTCGGCCATGAGCGGGCCGGCCGCTCCCAGGTCGAAGGTGGCCGCCTGGTACTGGAGGTGAACCAGGTCGAAGCCGGTCGCCCGGCGGCGCACGAGTTCCAGCACTGGGAGGCGCCACCGCTCCACCTCGGGGAAGACGGTCACCGCCCTCCCACTGGCGGCCTTCTCGGTCGGCGTCGCGCCCCTTCTGGTCAACACGCCCACCTCGATTCCTAGGTGGACAAGTTCCTGTACAAGGTGGCGCGTATAGTCGCCAATCCCCCCCACCAAGGGCGGATATTCGCCCGTCACGAAGAGGACGCGCATGGCTGTCTCGCCCTCCACAACTCCCGCAGCACGAACCGGTAGGCGGCCACCCGTTCGCGCCGCAAGGCTGGCTTGTGGCCCAGGCCGAGCTTGGCCCGCTCGATCGCCAGTTCCCAGCCGAAGTGGGCCAACAGCCAGGCCCACAGCAGGCGGGCCGTCCACCTTCCGTGCCAGCGGGCCGCGTAGCAGATGCGGCTTCGGGCGTAGCGCAGGTGTCGGGCGGGCTTCACCTGCCCGCTGCTGGCTCCTTCGTGGTGGACGAAGGTGGCCTGGGGCACGAACCACACCGACCAGCCAGTCGCCTTGATGCGCCGCAGCCAGTCGGCCTCCTCGAAGTACATGAAAAAGCCCTCGTCCATGCCGCCCACAGTTTCCACCACCTCCCGCCGAACGCAGAGAACCGCCCCCACGAGCCAATCAACGGGCTGAGCCACGTCCGCTGGCCGGTCTGTCACGAAGAAGCGGCTCAGCCAGGGGACGGCCAGCGGGTGTAGGGCCGTGTCCTGGAAGAACAAAACCGGCAGGGGATGAAACCGGCGGCGGGAGGGCTGGAAAGAGCCGTCCGGGTAGACCAGTCTCGGCCCGACAACGCCCACAGCCGAATGCTCATCCAGAAACCGAACGAGCTGGCCCACGGCATCGCCGACGGCTTCCGTGTCCGGGTTTAACACCAGCACGTGGCGCCCCCGGGCCAGGCGCAATCCGCAGTTGACGCCAGCAGCATACCCCCGGTTCTCGTCCAGGGCCACCAGGCGAACCTGGGGGAACTCAGCGCGCACCATGTCGGGCGAGCCGTCGGTGCTGGCATTGTCAACCACTATGTGCTCGGCAGTGACGCCGCTCAAGGTAGCGCTGCGCTCCACCGAACGCAGACACACCGCCAGCAAGTGGCGCACGTTCCAGTTCACGATCACAACTGAGAGATCCGGGGCGGCCGGTGCCCGCTGGTTACCGCTGCCGTCGGACCACATAATCCGGAAGGGCTCGCAAGATGTCGGTCAAGGGTCCGGGAGGGACGTGCTGGAGCACCGCTTTGGCCTCGGCGGCCAGCCGCTGGGCTTCCTGAAGGCTGGCTTCGATGGCGCCCGAGGCCGCGACGTGCGCCACGATTTCCTGCACCTCCTCGTCGGAGAGCCGCCGGCCGTCCAACAGGTCGGCCAGCCAGTGGTCGTCGGCGAATGTTTCCACGTACAAAATGAGCGGCAAGGTGATATTCCCGCCGCGCAGGTCACTGCCCACCGGTTTGCCCAGATGGGACTCGTCCCCCACGTAGTCCAGCACGTCGTCCACAATCTGGAAGGCCAGTCCCACCAGCCTTCCGTACTCGCGCAACGCCCGAACGACGGGCTCCGCCGCCCCGGCGAGCACGGCCCCGGTCTCGCAGGCCGCCGCGAAGAGGGCCGCCGTCTTGCCGAAGATGCGGTTCATGTAGTCCTCGCGGGCTCGGTTCCAGTCCCATTGGGCCCACATCTGGCGCAACTCGCCGCTCACGATGATCATGAGCGTGTCGGCGAAGATGCGCACTACGCGCACGTTGTCCGTCTCGGCCGCCCACTCGGCCGCCTGGGCGAAGAGGTAATCGCCCAGCAACACGGCCGAGGCCGGGTTGAGAATCGTGTGTAGGGTGGGGTTGCCGCGCCGTTTGGCCGCCTGATCAATCATGTCGTCGTGGACCAAGGTGGCCGTGTGGAGCATCTCGACCGAGGCAGCCAGCGAGATCATTTTTTCGTAGTCCGCGGCCTCCCCTGCCAGGCGGGCCGTTACGATGGCTAGCGCCGGCCGCACCAGCTTGCCTCCCGAGGCCACCACGTGAGCCAGGGCCGTGTCCAGCAACTCCAGGTCAACCCGGGCTGCGCGCCGCATCTTCTCCACGACCGCTTCCAGGTCGTCTGCAATTGGGTCGAACAAGGGCAACGTTTGAACCGCCACGGTTGGCTTCAATTCATTTCCTCTTCAACTCGTTTCCTGCTCCAGCGCGCCGGAAAGTTTGGAAAAGAGCCGAACAGCATTCTGTGTCGTCGTCCTGGCCACCTCAGCCGGCGAAACGCCGTGCAGGGCAGCCACCTTTTCGGCCACCAGCCGCACGTAGGCAGGCTCATTGCGCTTGCCGCGGTAGGGGTGGGGTGTGAGAAAGGGCGCGTCGGTCTCCACCAGCAGGCGCTCGAGGGGGAGCGCCGCCACCAGGGCCTGAAGCCGGCGGGCGTTCTTGAAGGTCACCGGTCCGTCCACGCCGATGAAGAAACCCAGGTCCAGCGCCTGGCGGGCCATTTCCTCATCACCGCTGAAGCAGTGAAACACGCCCTTTCGCTCTCCAGCGGGAACCTCGGTCACCCACTCTCGCACCACGCGCAGCACGTCCGCGTGGGCCTCGCGGTCGTGAATGACGACGGGCAGTCCGAGTTCGGCTGCCAGGTCCAGTTGAGCGCGGAAGACGGCCTGCTGGCGCTCATGCGGCACGCGGTCCCAGTAGTAGTCCAGGCCGATTTCGCCGATGGCCACCACTTTGGGATGAGCCGCCAGTTCACGGAGTTCGGCCCGGACGGCTTCGTCCCACTCGTCGGCCTCGTTGGGGTGGATCCCCACGGCCGCGTAGACGGCCTCGTACTGCTCGGCCAGCGCCACGGCCCGCCGTGATGTCTCCCGGCTGATGCCGATGGTGATCATCTTGGTGACACCCGCTGCCACCGCTCGCGCTACCACTTCGTCTCGGTCGGCGTCAAAGGCGTCGAAGTCCAGGTGAAGATGGGTGTCAATTAGGTGAAACTCAGCCCTCATAGGCTTTCGTCAGCCTCCTCGGCATCGTAAACGCAGACACCTTTTTGAGCCAAAAAATCCCGGTTATCCAGAAAAACCCCGTCCTCAGAGACGAGTATTTTGTCCGGCGTTGCCAGAGTCGTTGCCAGAAAGCGTCGGTCGTGCTTGTCCAGCTTGTGAGCTTGGCTCATTTGATTGAGCCACCGAGGATTCTTATGGGAGAACACGCGGACTTTTCCCGGAATTTCGGTTATTCGAACGAGTAACTCGAATCCGTAGAGATTTTCTGGTATTTGCTCTTCGTATTCCTCGATAATCAAGCCGTCTTCGTCGAGCGCCAGTCCGTATTCTTCACATTGAT
>WFWG01000015.1 GCA_015491235.1 Ardenticatenaceae bacterium | reverse complement strand
TCGGAGATGTGTATAAGAGACAGGCGTACCGCCTCCTGCGGTTGGCCGACTGGTTTTCCCTGGCTCTCTGCATGGAACGCTACCGGTCCGGGCCAGTGCCGTTGGGCGTTGGGCCGGGCGGTCAACGCCTGGAATTGGTTCCCCTCCCCAACGGCCAGCTCACTGTGACGCCCTGGCCCTTCAACACCGACAGGGTGAGGACTCACGTGACGGCCTACCGGCTCCAAAGGCGCTCCTTCTCCGGCGACGCCGAGCTTCGTCAGGCCCTTGAGGGAGCAGAGACGGTCATTCTGCGGTGGGAGTTGAGCCGTGGTTGATCAATCTTCTGGGCCTCAGCAGACGGTTGGCCGGTACACTGTGGTGCCCCGCACGCTGATTTTCCTGAAGCGGGACGAGCACGTGTTGCTCATGCGTGGGGGTGCTCACAAGTGGTTTGCTGGCCGTTACAATGGCCTGGGCGGCCACGTGGAGCCGGGCGAGGACGTGTACACGGCGGCCCTTCGGGAGGTGCAAGAGGAGGCTGGCGTCCGCCCTGAAGCGCTGACGTTGCGCGCTGTCGTCCACGTCGTGGGATTCGACCCGGGCGTGCTCCTCTTCGTCTTCTGCGGAACGCTTTCTGCGGAGCCGGTGGCCGCTTCCGCTGAGGGAACGCTGGAGTGGGTGCCCCTGGAAAGGCTGGACCATTACCCCCTCCTGCCGGACCTGCGCTGGCTCCTGCCGCGCGCGCTCGACAGCACCGTTCCGCTCCTCTTTGCCACGTTCGACGTGGGCGAGACGACCATCACCGTGCGCACGGCGGAGGGCGAAGAAGCCGTGTTGTCCCGACTGTAGCAACCATGTCTGAACTCATTTTTGGCCGCCACCCGGTGGAAGAAGCCTTGCGGAGCGGCGTGCCCGTGCGCCGCCTCTGGGTGTTGGAGCGCCAGATGAACCGTGGCCCCCTGCTGGAGATTCGCCGCCTGGCCGAGCAGCGCGGTGTTCCCGTTAAGCCGGTGTCCCGCGCCGAACTGGACCGACTGGCCGCTGGAGGTGTCCACCAGGGGGTAATCGCGCGCGTGGCCCCCTATCGCTACAGCACCCTCGACGAGGTGTTGCGCGTCGCCGAGGAGAGGGGTGAGTCCCCTTTTCTTTTACTCTTGGATCACCTGAACGACGTTCACAACTTCGGTGCCTTGGTGCGCACGGCGGAAGCCGCCGGCCTGCACGGCGTCGTGATACCGGCCCGGCGGTCCGTCTCTGTGACACCTGTGGTTTACAAAACGTCGGCGGGGGCTGTGCTCCACATGAGGGTGGCGCGCGTGCCCAACCTGGTGCAGGCGATGGGGTGGTTGAAGGAGCGGGGCGTGTGGCTGGTGGGCTTGGACCCCGACGCCCCCCTGCGCTATGACCAGGCTGACTTGCGGGGGGCGTTGGGAATCGTCGTGGGGGCCGAAGGCAAAGGGCTGAGCCGCCTCGTGCGGGAGACGTGTGACTTTCTCGTCTCCCTGCCAATGCGGGGCCATGTGGAATCCCTCAACGCCAGCGTGGCAGGGGGCATCGTGATGTATGAAGCCTTGCGCCAGCGCTTGGACGAAGCGAAAGGTGCCAGACAGGCATAGGCCGAAGGGCGCGCTATTCGCCGCTTTCCGCTCGCGCTCGTCCCTCCCTGAGCCTGATGTGAGCACCACGCCAGAGGCGCCACGCGACAATTCCCGCCACCAGCGCCACCTGGGCAAGCGCCCCCACCTGGTCCAGCCGCAACGGTCCCACCCAGACCGTTGGGTCGGCTCGCCAGAACCCAGCCACGAGGAGGAAGGCACCGTTGGCCCCCGCCCACGCCAGGACGAGCCAGCCGTTCAGGGCGTGTGCCCCACGCACCCACACGACGCCAGCGAACAGGACGCTGAGCAACAGGTTGAGCACCAGGCCGCCCACCTGCACTGGGGCGCGGGGAACTACAATGCCGGCCAGGTCTGGCAGAGGCCGAGCCCACGGCGCAGACAAGGGCGCGCCATAGGCACCGCCGTGCACCATCAGGCTGCCCCACAGGAAGGCACTCCCCACGGCCAACCCCACAGCCGCTGTGTCCAGCACTGTCCACGAGTTCCAGCGGTGTCGTCGGCTCCACAAAAGCAGGCCAGCCAGGCCACCCAACAGCACACCGTACACGGAGGGGGCGTTCACGCCCCGAACCAGCGCGCCGGGCCACCAGCGACCTTCCACTACCAGGCTGATTCCCGTGTCCCAGAGGCGAGCGCCGATGGCCGCTCCAACAATTGTCCAAAGGGTGCCGTTCGACAACTCGTCGAACGGACGGCCAGCCAAGCGGCCAGCCCCCCACGCCGCCAGCACACCAGCCACCACCCCCAACGCCGCAAAGAGCGTGTAGGTGTAGAGCACGAAGTCGCCGTGTTGAAACAAGATGCGCGGAACGAGTCCCATAGTCGTCACGCCCTTTTGTCAGTCGGAGTTCCCTGTGGTATAATCGCACCCGCGATAAAGAAAAACCGACCCCCGGCCATCGAGCGGGCCGGCGGGCGCCTGAAGGGAGGAAGACCATGCCGCTCGACAAACAAAGAAAAGCCGAGATTATCAAGCAGTTTCAGCGTTTCGAGGGCGATACTGGTTCTCCGGAAGTGCAGATTGCCCTCTTGACCGAGCGAATCAGACATTTGACAGAACACTTGAAGGTTCACAAGCACGATTTTCACTCGCGCCGAGGCCTTCTCAAGATGGTTGGCCGTCGCCGCCGTTTGTTGGCCTACCTCCAGCGCACTGACTACGCCCGTTACAAGGAAGTCATCGAACGGCTTGGCTTGCGCAAGTAAATTGCGCTCACAGCGCGGGATTGTTCAGCCTCCCAGCACACAAGTGCCGGGAGGCTTTCGCTTTTCAGTGTGGGCGCTTGATCTCGAGAAAAAGGGGCTGCCTGGCGACCACTTGTACAAACGTTTCCCAGTAGGCCAGTGCTTGGTCGGTGGGAACGAGGTCGTTCAATTTCAAGTAGGCTGGCCGCGCGTTGGGGAACAGGAACGTGGGCGTGCCGAAAATCTCCCAGCGGGAGCGCGCCTCGGTGTGGTCGGCCTTCAGGGCCTCCAGCAGGGCAGGGTTTTGCCGGTCGGCTTCCCAGCGGGTCAGGTCGAGGCTGGCCCGCTCGGCGGCCGCGCGCACGGCCTCGTCGGTGTCCAGCGAGAGCCGCTCCTCGTGATACGCCCGCAGGAGGGCCAGGTGGAAGCGCCGGAAGGCTTCTTCGCCCTGTTGTCGGGCGGCTTCGGCGGCCCAGAAGGCGCGCAGCCCTTTGGCACTGCGGTGAGCTTCCCACTCGGGGTTGAGGAGAGGCTGCTCCCACACGTACCACCCCTCCCGCCGGCTGTTGACTTGTGCCAGTGAGAAGTAGCGCCACCGAACGGTGATTTCTTCCTGCAAGTGGCGTTCGACGGCTTCCAGCCAAAGCGCCGCACGGTACACGTAAGGGCACAGGTAGTCAAAGAAAATTTCCACTTTCATTTTGCCTCCTCAATTTGTGCTCAATCCAGCAGGTTTTACGGCATGGAGCAGGTTGGGCTCATCTGCCCCGCGTGACTCGAAGGACATGCCCTTGTGACGCTTATCTGGTCGGACGTATCAGCGTGGCCAGGAACGGTTGCATCTCGGCGGCCGAGAACAGGCGCGGTTGCAAGCCGGCCTGAACGCCCAGTGGCCGCACCTGTAGCAGGTTTCCCCGGTGAACCAGCACCTGGAGCACCAGGCCGGACTGGCCGTATTGTTCCGCGGAAGGTACCATGAACGGCCCTAACCCGTAGGCGACAGGGACACCCTGGTACAGTTCGAACACCTGCGGCGCGAAGGGCTGAGTGCCCACCACAAGGTTGGCTCCGGCTTCGGCGGTCACGCGAAAGTGTTCGCGCTGATCTTCCGACGGCGTGGGGAGAAACGTCTCTCCGTAGTGCAGGAGCACGAACACCAGATCAGCGCCGGACAGGCGGGCAGCGATGATGTCAGCTCGCAGGCGCACGGCATCGAAAGCGTTGGCTCCCGGCGCGTTTGGCGTGGCGGCCGGGGTGTACTGGCCCACCGCGTAGCCCAAAAAGGCCACACGGGTGCCGCGCACGTCCACGATGAGGGGCCGGGCAGCCTCAGCAGCGTTGGCCCC
>WFWG01000014.1 GCA_015491235.1 Ardenticatenaceae bacterium | reverse complement strand
TCACCGGGGCGCCGGTTGGCAGGGAAGCCCACGGTGCCGTGTGGGCGGGTGACAAGATGATGATCTGGGGAGGGAGGATACAATCCGGATCCACCTATACGTACACGAACACAGGAGCGTTGTATGATCCGACGACCGATAGCTGGACGCCAACCTCGCTGGTGAATGCGCCGCAAGGAAGGGAGTTCCCTGCCCTTGTGTGGACCGGTTCTAAGGTCATTGTGTGGGGGGGATGTCGTAGAAGCGATTGGGCCACGTGTTCACCTTTGAATACGGGGGCTTTGTATGATCCTGTTCAGGATACGTGGACACCGATGAGCACGCAAGGTGTGCCTGCCCCTTCTGAGATGCCTGGTGGTAGGCCTGTTGTTGTCTGGACAGGGTCTGAAATGGCAGTAATGCTTAATTCCTTCATGTATTTCTACAACCCGTCCACGGATCAATGGCGGCACGTGGGGCAGACATACCCGCCTGAAGGAGGTAGTGAGACTATTGTGGTGGCAGATAGTTTGTTATTGACAATGGGAGTTTATGGAGGATGGAACTGGTATGATCTGAGAACAGACAAGTGGATAGCACGGTTGAAAGGTAGTGCTATTGTTCCTTCTTTTTTTTATCCTCCTTTTATTTGGTGGACGGGAAGCAAAATTATCGGCATATCCGTGAGCACCATTCCCAGTTTCGTTTTTAGCCATGTACCGGACATCATTTATCCTTACGTAAAGGATTAGCCGTATGGTGCGATATGTGTTTGTAAGCATAACAGCCCTTCTGTTGCTTTTGTTGACCGTCGGCCTCTCCTCCGGAGCTGCGGACGGAATCGTCTTGTCCGGCAGCGGAAGGGTGGGGTTCGTGGACACGGCCCGGTTGACCAGCGACAGGTATGTCGTGCGCAGTGCGGTGGGGGAGCCGGTAAGCGGGCAAAGTGGCGGCGGGGCGTATCAGGTCATCAGCAACCCGCCGTCGGAGGAGGTGCCTTCCGTGAGGTACCTTTATCTGCCAATCGTGTCGAGGTGAGCCCACTATTGACGTTTCCGAAAAGCGAATCCAAGAGCAGGAGCAGTCCCATGACGAACTTGCTTCAAATCGTGGAAAACGAACACTTGGAACAATTGAAGGCCAGGAAGACCGTGCCTCGCATCCGGCCGGGCGACATCGTGCGCGTTCACATCCGAATCGTGGAAGGTAACCGCGAGCGCGTGCAGGTGTTCGAGGGCACGGTCATCGCCATCAAGGGGCGAGGCGTCGGCCGGACGATCACGGTGCGCCGCATTGGCGCTCACGGCGTGGGAGTGGAGCGCATTTTCCCCATCTATGCGCCCCGCGTGGAGAAGATCGAGATCGTGCGCCACTCCTACGTGCGGCGGGCCAAGCTCTACTACCTGCGCGAGTTGCGCGGCAAGAAGGCCCGCCTGCGCCAGCGTTTTATCACCAAGAAGGAAGCAGAAGCACCCGCCGACGTGCCGCCGGAGGCCACAGAACCGACAGCCGAGCCGCAGGCGGCCGAATCGGACGCGGGCGAGGAACACGCCGAGCCTTCCTCTTGAAGGCTTGAGCAGAGATGCGGCTCGGCGCCGCCATAGAGAGAAGAAAAAAATTGTGGAGAACTGGGGCGGCGAAGCCGCCCCAGTTCTCCCATTTTTTCCCTATGGGAGTCCCTTCGCCATGCCAACGCTGGAGTTCGAGCGCACGTTCTGGGAGCAGGGCTACCGCTACGTGGCCGGCTGCGACGAAGTGGGCCGGGGGTGCTGGGCCGGCCCGGTTGTGGCCGGGGCCGTGGTGCTGCCGGCCTGGGATGTGCCCCTCTGTACGCTCCTTCGCGCGGCTGGCCTTCGGGACAGCAAGCGGCTCAGCCCCCAGAAGCGCGCCGCGTTGGTACCCCTCATTCGCGAGGTGGCGCTGGCTTGGGCCGTGGGGGAAGCGTCGCCCGAGGAAGTTGACCGCCTGGGGATCGTTCCGGCCACGCGGCTGGCGATTCGCCGGGCGTTGGAGCGCCTGCCTGTGCCACCACAGGCGCTTCTCCTCGACGCCCTGACCCTGCCCGAAGTGAGCTTGCCCCAGCAACCTGTTGTGGACGGCGACGACCGCTCTCTCTCTATTGCAGCCGCCAGCGTGCTGGCGAAGGTCTACCGCGACGAACTCATGGTCAAGCTGGACACCCAGTTTCCCGGTTATGGCTTTGCCCGCCACAAGGGCTACGGCACGCCCCAGCACCGTGAAGCCCTGGCGAGACTGGGGCCTTCTCCCCTCCACCGACACACGTGGACGCCCGTGGCCCGACTTGGCACTTCGGACGAGGAGAGGCGGTCGTGAAGGGGCACACCCTCGGGCAGGTGGGTGAGCGTGTGGCGGCCAACCACTTGCGCCGCCTGGGATACCGAATTCTGGCCCGCAACTGGCGCTGCTCTCCCGGTGAAATTGACATCGTGGCCCGGCACGGCCACGAGTACGTCTTCGTGGAGGTCAAAGCACGGCGCGGCCGCGCCTTTGGCGCCCCTGAGGAGGCCGTGACCCCCCGCAAGCTCAAGCGCCTCCAAGCTGTGGCCCACGCCTGGCTGGCCGAGCACGTGGGTGACCGACCGGTCAATTGGAGAATCGAGGTGGTTGCGGTAGAATTTAACAAGCGCAATCAGGTAACGCGGGTTGAAGTCATCCCGCTTTTCTGAGCGAATGGAACGCCTTGAGTTTACCGTAACGCAACAGACGTTGGACGAGGTGCGGCCACATCTGGAACAAGCGGCCCGTGAAGCGGGAGTGGTGCTCGACTTTCTCATGCGCCGCTGGAATGGCCGCTTTGCCACCTACAACGTGGGGCGCCCGGCGCCGGGTGAGGGGCGGCGACCGTACCGGTTGGTGGGGCGTATCAAGTTCAACACCCACCCAAACGGCACGCTGCACGCCGTGCTCAGCCCGCCGGCGGCGTGTGACCCTCAGCCCACGCCGGAGGACGAGGCCGCCCTCGAAGCCTTCTGGCACGCTTTGCGCGCCCACTTGGACGGCTTTATTCGCCCAAAGGACCATGACGACGGAGCAGCGTAAGCAGCCAACGCGCAACACAAATGACACTCGCCCACCACTCATCGTCATCGTGGGACCTACGGGGGTGGGAAAGACGGCGGTAGCGGTTGAGTTGGCCGAGGCGCTCGGCGGCGAGATTGTCTCGGCCGACTCGCGGCAGCTCTACCGCCAGATGGACATCGGCACGGCCAAGCCCACGCCGGAAGAGCGCGCGCGCGCCCGGCACCACCTGATTGACGTGCTGGACCCGGACCAGCGCATGACCGTGGCCGAGTACCAGGAGATGGCCTACGCGGCCATCGAGGACATTCTCCGGCGGGGCAAGTTGCCCTTCCTGGTGGGTGGAACCGGGCTTTACGTGAAGGCGGTGGTGGAAGGGTACACCGTACCGCGCGTGCCGCCCGACCCGGAGTTCCGCGCTCGCCTGCAGGAGCGGGCCGAGCGGGAGGGAGCACACGTGCTGCACGCCGAGTTGGCGGCGGTGGACCCCGTGGCCGCCCGCAAAATTGACCCCCGCAACGTGCGGCGGGTGATTCGGGCGCTGGAAGTCTACGCCAAGACAGGCCGGCCCATCAGCGAATTGCAAGGGCGCCGTCCGCCGCCGTACCGGATTTTGCAAATCGGGCTAACGCGCGACCGCGCCAGCCTCTACCGGCGCTGCGACGAGCGGGTGCGTCAAATGATCGAAGCGGGTCTGATTGACGAGGTGAAGCGCCTGCTGGAACAAGGCTATACGCCCGAGACGTGCGAAGCCATGACCAGCCTGGGCTACCCGGAGACGGTGGCCTACCTGCGCGGTGAAATCCCGTCCGTCAAAGAACTGGTCCGTGCCATTGGCCGGAGCACGCGCCGCTTCATCCGGCACCAGTATGGCTGGTTCCGCCTGAACGACCCGCGCATCGTCTGGTTCGACCTGGATCACGCCGACATAGAGACCATCCGGGAACACGTGCAGAGGTGGTTGCGCGAGGATAACACGGCTCGAGAACAAGAGCGAAGCGCAGAGTTGGAGACCTATGGCCAAGGTTTACTTTAAAGTTCTGGGGTGTCGGCTCAATCAAGCTGAAGCGGAACGCATGGCCCAGGGGTTCATCCTGGCGGGCCACGAGGTGGTGAACGACCCCACCCAGGCCGACATTTGCGTGGTCAACACCTGCACGGTGACCCGGTCGGCGGCCGCCAAGTCCCGCCGGGCGGCCAAGCGCCGTCGTCCCCATCAAAAAGTGGTGGTCACAGGCTGCCACAGCGAGGTGCGCCCCCAGGAGTTTCGCCAGGCTGACCTGATTGTGCCCAACGCTGAAAAGGAGAATCTGGTGGCCCTGACCCTCGAGCGCTTTGGCCTGGACGGGTACGCCTTAGGCATGGACTACCGGCCGGTGGGACGCCTGCACCTCTACCCCCTGGTGCTCGACCACACCCGTGCTTTCGTCAAAATTCAGGACGGGTGCAACTTCCGCTGCACCTTCTGCCTGACGACCATCGCCCGGGGTCCCTCCCGCAGCCGGCCGGCCGAGGAAATCATCGCCGAGGTGCAAGCCCTGGCCGAGCAGGGGTGTCAGGAAGTGGTGCTCACTGGCGTGCAGGCAGGCTCCTACGGTCACGACCTGGACACGGATGTGGGGTGGCTCCTGGAGCAACTGCTCACGCGCACTGATATTCCGCGCCTGCGCCTCTCCTCACTGGAGCCGTGGAGTTTCAAGGTGGAGTGGCTGGAGTTGTGGGCTCGCTTCGGCGAGCGCCTTTGCCGCCACTTCCACATGAGCTTGCAAAGTGGCAGTAACACCGTGTTGCGCCGGATGCGGCGGGTTTACCGGGCCGAGGAGTACGCCGAGAAGGTGACTACCATCCGCGCGGCGGTTCCCGGCGTGGCCATCACCACGGACATCATCGTAGGTTTTCCCGGTGAGACGGAAGAAGAGCACCGTGAGAGTCTGGCTTTTGTGCGGGAGATGGCGTTTGCCGGTGCCCACATTTTCCCCTTTAGCCCTCGGCCAGGCACGGAGGCCGCCACGATGCCCAACCAAGTGCCGCCGGAGGTGAAACGCCGTCGCTACGAGGAGATGAAGGCCGTGACGGACGCCAGCGCTGCTGCTTTCCAGCAAGCCATGCTGGGGCAGGTACTTCCCGTATTGTGGGAGCAACGCGAGGCGGACGGGGTCCTCTCCGGCCTCACGGACAACTACATCCGCGTGCACGCGCCGGTTGGCGCCGCCCGGCCCAACACCGTCACGCCCACCCGTTTGACCCACGTGGAAGGTGAGCGCGTGTGGGGGCTGCCCGTCGTTGACGAGGGGCCCCGCCCGGTCTCTTTGACCTGATAGGGCTTCGTCACGCCGGCCGCGGCGTAATCAAGAGGGGGTATCGGCGCTGTTTGAGCAGTTTCACCAGGGCGCCCCCCAGCAGCTTCTCCACCAGCAGTGGCCGCTCGAACCCGCCCAGGATGAGAGCGTCGAACACATCCCGGTCCATGAACTCCAGGATAGCTTCTGCTGGGTCGCCTTCCAACAACACGAACTCGGCCTGGATGTGGGCGTCGGCCAGGAGCAACGCCGCCTCGTTCAGCGTGACCCGCACGGCTTCTGGATCCTCGTCCTTCTCCCGCACGGTGACCACCCACACCGTCTCGTGCCACCGCTGGGCAATCTCGGCGGCCAGCTTGAGGGCGGTGAGGCTGTTGGGGTGGCCGTCGTAGGCCACCACGGGCCGGTCAAAGGGGGAAGGTTCGTCGGCACAGAGCAATAGCGGGTGGTGAGCCTCGCGGATAATCGTTTCGAGGGGCGTGGCGAGCAGCCCGCGCGGGTGGGTAGCGTATTCATCTGGGTGGAGCACCGTGAGGTCGTGTTCGGCCTCGAAGTGCAGAATCCACTCCTGCGGGTGGCCTGCCCGTCGGACTGTGCGGGCAGGAATAGCCGCCTCCTCACAGCGGCGTTGTGCTTCTTCCTCGACGCGGTTGGCCCACTCCACCAGTGCCACGGCCAGCGGCCCCTCTTGTGCTTCGACTTCCGCCGGAGGGTGGTCCTGGTCCTCGACGACGAGCAACGTAAGCTTGCTTTCCCGCTCTTCCAGGCGAGCCACAATGACGGCTTGCTCCAGCGCCTTCCAGGCGCACTCCGTGCCGTCCAACGGCACCAGGATTTCGGCGAACGGTTTGGGCGTCGTCTTCATCGCTTTTCACCTCCTTTTGCGCAGGAAAGATGAGGGACAAGGTGCGACGCACCTTGCCAGGTGCGTCGCACCTTCAACGCCCCGTAGCTCAGCGCCGCCGTATAGAGC
>WFWG01000013.1:2500-7495 GCA_015491235.1 Ardenticatenaceae bacterium | reverse complement strand
GCCCCGTGTACGACCGCGCGCGGCTCAGGCCGGGGAACATGGTGGAAGGCCCCTGTTTGGTGGAGGAAATCGCCTCGACAACGGTGATCACGCCGGGGGCACGGGGAATGGTGGATGAGTATGGAAACATTATCGTTGTGCTGTAAATTCTAATTAGCGCTCGTCCGGCAGGGCGTTTTCGCTTCCAACGGGGAGCAAAACAAGAAACACGGGCTCCTCAGGGCCGTTCTGACTCATGGTCCGAGCCAACCGGTTAGCCATCGCCAAATTTGCCTCAAACAACTCTGGGTCGTCAGGGGGAAGGAGGACAACATAAGCGCCCTCTGGGATGTGTTCCAAAAGCTCAGAGGTTTGCAAAATTCGCGATAAATGCTTCTCTGCCAAGTCCAAATTACGGGCCATTACCTGTTCTTGAGTAAGACTCATGGTAGTCGCTCCTTATACCAACGCCTATATTCTGGCCAGTTCACTTTGAGGTCCCGAATGGCTTCCGTCATAGCATCAGACAGAGAACCATAGGGAACAGGCTCTTTTCTGGTTAGCTCTCCTTGAGGATCAAGCCGATCACGGTGGAGAAAGCCGTGAGCAAGATCGTATCGAACAACAGGATGCCACCTGTCTTGAATCTCAGCTTCGTACTGCACCACGAAGTCGACGATTACGCCTTTGTCTCGCGTGAATTGTACTCGAATGCGATCCTGGTGGGTTAAGAGAATGAAATAGCTTCGCTTCATAGGTTTAAGTATACGCAGCATGAAATTTGCAGTCAAGGAGGGACAAATCCCATGACCTACAAACCCGATCCCGTGACCATGCAAGTTATCCGCTACGCTATGGAGCAGGTGGCTGACGAGATGGGGCGCACTCTGGTGCGAACCTCCCGCTCCACCATCATCAAAGAGATCGAGGACATCTCGTGTGCCGTCTTCGACCGCCACGGCAACACCGTGGCCCAGGCCCACCACGCCCCTATGCTCCTCACCGGCTTCGAGATTCCCATGCGCTCGCTGATGCAGAACTTCCGCCCCGAGGACTTTGACGAGGGCGACATTATCATCTTCAACGACCCCTACCGGGGCGGCCAACACGTCATGGACCTCATCACCTTCGCGCCCGTCTTCTTCGAGGGCGAGCTGGTGGGTTTCGTCGGCAGCATCGCCCACCACTCCGACATGGGGGGCGCGGCACCGGGCGGCACGGCGGGGGGCCTGACGGAAATCTACCTGGAGGGGCTGCGCTTCCCCTTCGTGAAGCTCTACAAGCGCGGCAAGGAAGACCCCGAACTCTTCGGCATCCTGGAGAACAACATCCGCGTGCCCGACAAGACGCTGGGCGACATCCGCGCCCAAGCCTCGGCCGACTTCGTGGGCGCGCGGCGTGTGCGCGAAATTTTCGCCAAGTATGGCCCCGAGGTGGTGCAACAGTGCCTGGACATGTTGCTGGACTACTCCGAGCGCCGCATCCGCGAGGGCCTCAAGGCCATCCCTGACGGCGATTACACCGGCGACGATTGGATTGACGACGACGGTTACTCCGACGACCCCATTCACCTGGTGGTCAACATCCACAAGCGCGGGGACGAGGCCGTGATTGACTTCGACGGTACGTCCAAGCAGGTGAAAGGCAACATCAACTGCCCGCTGGCCACTGTCCACGCGGCCGTCTACTACGCCCTGATCGCCGTGGTAGACCCCCACGTGCCGCCCAACTCCGGCTGCTACCGCCCTTTCACCATCGAAGCCGAGCCTGGACTCATCGTGAACCCGCTGCCGCCCGCAGCCGTGGGCGCGCGCACCAACACTGCCCAGAAGATTACAGAGGCCATGCTCAAGGCCCTGGCTCCGGCCGTGCCCGACCGCGTCATGGCCGGCAGCCACGCCCAGATTACCAACTGCGGCTTCAGCGGCTACCACCCCAAGACCGGCAGGCGCTTTGTCTACATTGACATCCAGGGCGGCGGCGCGGGCGCACGGCCCACCAAGGACGGGCGCGACGGTCAGGATTCCCACCTGGCCCGCTTCAAGAACACTCCTGTCGAAGCGGTGGAACTGGAATACCCGGTGCGCATCGAGCGCTACGAGTTCATTCCCGATTCCGGCGGGGCGGGCACATTCCGGGGCGCCTTGGGCCTGCGGCGGGACATTCGCGTGCTGGTGGACGTCTCCTTTGCCCGCTACGGCGACCGCCAGCGCTTCGCGCCCTTTGGCCTCTTCGGCGGCAAGGAGGGCGCTCCTGGCAAGTTCATCCTGAACCCGGACACGCCCGAGGAGCGGCGCCTCAAGTCCAAGGGGCTGGACAATCTCAAGGCGGGCGACGTAGTGAGCTTGCGCCTGCCGGGCGCCGGCGGGTACGGCAACCCGCTGGAGCGCGATCCGGCCCTCGTCCTGCGGGATGTGCGGGACGGCAAGGTGAGCTTAGAGGCCGCTCGCCGCGATTACGGCGTGGTCATTGACCCCGAAACGTGGACGGTGGACGAGGCCGCCACCGCCGCCTTGCGGCAAACGATGATGACAGCGGAATAACGGCGTCAGGAGGAGCGTAGGAATTCTTCGGTGAGATAAAGGAGCACAGCCATGACCCGCATGTACCAGCCCGAAGCCGAGACCCTGGACCGGCAAACCCTTCGCCAGCTCCAGCTTCAGCGCCTGAAGGCCACCTTGCAGCGCATCCACGCCCACAACCCGGACTACGTGCAGCGCTTGGGCGGCCTAGGAGCAGATGACGTCCGCCACTTGGAGGACATTCAGCGTTTCCCCTTCATGGCGAAGGAGGACTTGCGGCAGGCTTATCCCTTCAAGCTGGCCTGTGCGCCGGAAACTGACTTCGTGCGCTTTCAGATGAGCTCCGGCACCACTGGAACACCAGTCCTCTGCCCCTACACCGAGGCCGACGTCCAACAGTGGTCGGAAATCATGGCACGCTGCCTCACGGCGGCAGGCGTGACCCGCGAGGACGTGATCCAAATTACGCCGGGGTTCGGCCTCTTCAACGGGGGCTTCGGCTTCCACTACGGCGCCTCGGCCATCGGCGCCATGATTGTGCCCATTGGAGCCGGGCGAAGCCGCCTGCAACTTCAGTTCATGAAGGACTTGGGCACCACGGCAATTGCCGCCATTGCCTCCTACCCGCTGCGCCTCATCGAAGTAGCCCGTGAGGAAGGGTTCGACTTCCGCCGCGACACCCGCCTGCGCGTGGGCATCTTCGGCGCAGAAGTGTGGAGCGACGAAATGCGCCAGCGCATCGAGGAGGCCATGGGCATCGAGAGCTTCGACATCATCGGGATGACGGAGACCGGCGGCGTGGGGTTGGGGATTGACTGTCCCGCCCACGAGGGCATCCACGTTTGGGAAGACCACTACCTGGTCGAAATTGTGGACCCGGAGTCCGGAGAGCCAATGCCGGACGGCCAGTGGGGCGAAATGGTCGTGACCACCCTCACGCGCGAAGCGTTGCCCTTGATTCGCTTCCGCACGCGCGACATTACGCGCATCGTCAGCCGCGAGCGCTGTGCCTGTGGCCGCACCCACCTGCGGGTGGACCGCATCACCGGCCGCACCGACGACATGCTGAAGGTCAAGGGCGTAAACTTCTACCCCTGCCAGGTGGAAAGCGTCCTCATGCGCCACAAAGGAGTGGCTTTTGATTACCAAATCATCGTCGAGCGCGTGGCCGGCGCGGACCACCTTCGCCTAGTCGTGGAGACTGAAACGCCCAACCAGGAGTTGGCCGATCGCATCGCCGCCGATATTCAGGATTTGCTGGGGTTCACACCAGCGGTCGAACTGGTGGCCGTAGGCGCGATTGAGCGTCGTCCGGGCAAGGCCGTGCGGGTAGTGGACAAACGGAAAAGTACATAGCAGGAGCAGAGGGCGATGGAAAACGAAATTCTGCAAAACCTGAAGTGGGACCCGCAGCAAGGACGGCTGACGTTCAAAGACGTGCGCTACCTGCTCATCCGTCCCGAGACGTTGATTGACTTTCAGAAGGCTGTCGAGGCGGAACTGGGCGTGCGCACGGGTGAACTCGTCTACGCGGGCGGGTACACGGGCGGCTCCCTTTCCTCCCGCCGCTACAAAGAAGTCTTCGGGTACAGCGACGAGGAGATCGTGGACTTCATGTGCCGCATGGGCGGACAAATTGGCTGGGGGCGCTTCGAGGTAGAGGAACTGGACTCGGAGGCTGGACGGCTGGTCGTGCGGGTGTACGGGTCCCCTTTCGCCGAGGCTTACGGTGCCTCAGATCAGGGCGTGTGCCACTTCATCCGGGGCGTCTTGGGAGGACTGGGCGCGGGAATCTTCGGCGCAGAAGTCACCGCCGAGGAACCCCAATGCGTTGCTCTCGGCGACCCGTGGTGTCAGTTCGTAGTGGAGCGTGTTAGGACACACCCACCATAAGCTTTTCAAAGCAAGTCTTCTTCGGCAAGGCAAGAAGGGCTTAACCTTTCTTCCATAAGCGTTCGAGCCAAGAGAGCAGGCAACACCTTGGTTCGTTTAGATTATGTCTATTTTTAGGCTGTTCTACAAATTCCTCTAACAGACTGACAAGTTCTTTGACGTACATCCAATAGTATATCCGTGAAAAATACCAAATACTCCCCAACATAAATATCACAAGAAGCATTCCCCATCCAACACGCTCTCCATATGTCCCCAAAAAACGTGTCACAACTTCATTTCCGAGAACTTCCAACAAAAGGCCGATCAACCCAAACGTTCCAAGAGCAAGGGCAACTGCTTGACCTCTAGCCTCAATACCCTGATATCGGTATTGAGCAATACGGCGAATCTGTCGCCACTCTGATTGCGTCAAGTGCTCATGCTTCTTTAGAACGGCATGAACTATGGCACTTGTCAGTTCTGGATATCCCGGAAACGGCGAACGCTCGTCCGTCCGTTTGGTGGTGAAGGTCACCGGGATGAGGAGGACCCATCGAGGAACAACCGGACGCAGAAGAAAACTCAAACCTATAAAGCCGATAGCAAACGCAACAATTAG
>WFWG01000012.1 GCA_015491235.1 Ardenticatenaceae bacterium | reverse complement strand
GCCCTCCAGCGCTTGGGCATTCCGCCTGGGCCGGAACTGGGGCGCCTGCTGGAACGGCTCAAGGAAGCCCAGGCTGTCGGGGCTGTGCGCACGGTGGAGGAGGCAGAACAATACGTGCGCCGGGTGTGGGTGACCTGGCATTCGGGCAATGCGAAGGAAACCACAGAAAAGCAACAGTGACCGCTTTGTTTGCGCTGGCGCAAAGACACGGGGGAACCAGGAGAGTAAAATAGCGTAGAATTCACGTCAGCCGTGGATCAAGTTGACCCTTTCTTATAAAGAAAAGGAGGGAGGAGAAACGTGAAACGCTTGTTCATACTCATTGCTGTGATAACAGTTGTTGCTTTTGTCGTGGCAGCCTGTGGTGGAGGGCAGCCGTCGGGCCAGGCTCCAGCCGCAACTCAACCGCCCGCCCAACAGGAGAAGCCGGAGAAAGAAGAGGGCGGTAAGATGGCTATGGCGGGCGATCCCGCAAAGGGCGAGGAGCTTTATATGAGTACCTGCGCCTCTTGTCACGGCCCGGACGCACGGGGGCTGCCCAACCTGGGGAAGAACCTGCGCACGAGCGAGTTCGTCAAAGGATTGAGCGATGAAGAGTTGTTGGACTTCATCAAGAAAGGGCGGCCAGCAAGTGACCCTGCCAACACAACCGGCGTGGACATGCCGCCCAAGGGCGGAAACCCTGCCCTTACTGACGAGGATATCATGCACATCATCGCCTACATTCGTTCAATTGAAGAGTAACAGAGGCGCGAGGTGAGGAATGGCTATGAACATTGCATCCGCTCTGTTGGCGGAACACGGCGTTTTCTACGCCCAGTTCGACTACCTGGAGCGCACGTTGCCCACAGCTTCCCTGGAGGAAATCAAGCTGCTGGGCGGCATGTTGGAGTCTGCCCTTGAAGGTCATGCCGACCTGGAGGACGACGTGCTTATCGCGGCTGTCGAGGAGCGCGTCGGCAAAGAGGGGGTGACGGCGGCCATGCGCGACGAGCACAACGAGATCCGCCAGCTCGTCTCGCGCCTGCCCTACGCCAAGACGGCCGACGAGGCCCGCGAAATCCTGCTGAACATCATCGAAATGGCGCGCAGCCACTTCGCCAAGGAGGAAGAGGCGCTCTTCCCCTTGGCCGAACAGGTGCTTCCGGCGGACGAGTCGCGCCGCCTGGCCGACAAGTGGGCGGAACACCGCCGGGTGCGCATCGAGGCATGAGTTCGGTTCTCCCCTGGCTATACCATTGGCTCACTTACCCTAAACTCGTGAAGTACTGAATTTACGCGAAAGATGAGGGTAAGTGTGCTACCGATGTGGATTCAACCTTTCTCGTACCTGTCGCCTGCCACGTACGTGCTGGAAGGCATGCGGCAGGCTGTTTTGGAAGGGGCTACACTGGGCACACTGCAAAAAAGCCGCCCCACTGCGGGGCGGCTTTTTCGTGTGCCTGAAACATTTATTGAGGGGGCTCACACTCGAACGTATTCAGAATGAGGCTGTACACGTCGCGCTGCACATCGGCCAGCGGTTGATTGGCCGGCATTTCTTCGCGAAATCCGATCTGTACGATGCGATCGGCGCAGCGCAGATAAAAAGCCCGATATGTCGAGTCGAAGTCGAGATATTGTACCCAGAATGCAGGTTCATCATCGAGGAGTGTGACACCAACGCGGCTTTCGTCGATCACGCCATCTTCCGAAACGGGGAGTGAGCCTGTGGGCGTCCCTTGTCGTTTCTCCTCTTCCCAGAGGCTGAGCACATACTCGCGTGCCCAGGTTTCTGCTTCATAGCCGGCTGATGCGTTGCTCATCTCGAATGTTGCAATGTCGAGTGCGTAAGCAGGGCCACTGTACGTCCCATCACCGTCAGCCGCGCGACCACTGATCTCGGGGCCGAGAATGGTGATTCCCGAACCATCTTTCGCAGGCACAATCTGCGCGCTGGCCGGATACGCGAGGCCGAACGTGCCGTTTTCGTCGCGATACACATCGAGGCGGTAGACGATCTCATCTTGTGGCGTCTCTGCATTGGCTTGGGCGATGGCTGCCAGCAATGAGGGCGCTTCGTCGCTTGTGCACCAGAACCCATCTTTGAGCAGCGTGTAGATGGCTTGTTGGAGTGGGAAGAGCGGATGCGTCCCCGCTGCCGGTTCGTCGTCGAATTGGAATGTGAGGCTTGCAACTTGTGAGCCACAAGGGACATAATAGGAGAGCGAGAGAAAACCGAAGGCGTTGTTTTCTACAAGGATGGCCGGTTGGCCGCGAACGGTCGTGGAACGCAGTGCCTCTTCGATAATCTGTCCATCTTCGGTCACGGGGTACATCTCAGGCGGGGTCAATCCGCCCTCTTTCGCTTGTTGCCACGCTGTCAACAAGAAATTGCGTGTCCACGTCTCGATGTCTTGCCCCTCGGCGTTCTCGAAGGTTTCGATGCCCAACATGTAGGCTGGCCCCTCGTACAGCCAATCCACGTCGGGAGAACGGACGGCTACATCGGGGCCCACGATGGCGATACCATTTTCCGTCTTTGTTGAAAGCGGTTCTGCGCCCGGTGGGTAGAAAATCGAGTAGCTGTTGCCTTGGTAGAGATTGACTTCGTAGCCGGAAAGCGCCTCGCTCGACGTAGCTTCATCTGGTTGGGGGTGTTCCTCTGTCGGTTGAGGGGGTGGCTCCGTTGGCGTTGGTGCAGGTGGCGTCGTTGGTTCTGAAATTTGTGTGGGAATGGATGTTGCCGTTGGCTCTGACGAGTTCGACGAGGCAACTGATTCGTTTCCGGGTGTGGAAGCCTCGCCGCATGCAGCGACTACCAGCATCAGGATCAGGCTGAAAAACAGAAGACGGTGCGTTTTTGGCATAGAAAGAATCTCCTTTCTGGTCTGGTTGAAAGAGTTCAAAGAAACCGGAGCGGAGGGATTGCTCCGCTCCGCCAGTTCGACAATGAGACGGCTCAGGCGTCGGTCCAACTGCTGCCGTCCTTGGCGCCGGCAGCGGTGGCGTTGACGTTGACGTAAATGACGTTACCGGAATGGGCGGCCTGCGCCGGCTGCAAAATGGCTGTCAGCCCGAGGGCCAGCAGCACGGCAAAGAAAAAGGGGAAGAGTAGTTCGGTGCGCATCGCAACCTCCTGATGATGTGTGTACCCGCCCTTTTGGGGAACGGGAAGATTTTACCAAAAATTCACTGTTCCGACGGGGAGGGTAGGGGAGGGCACTGCCCTTCCCTACCCGTGACCCGTGTCATTCGATGCTGAAAACTCGCCCCCCATCCCGCGGCACTGCTCATGGGACGCCGGATTGTACGGGGACGAAGGGGAAGTAGTAGTAGGTGATGCCGATGACGGTGATGGTGACGGTGGCGGTGGCAGTGCCGCCTTTGCCATCGCTGACGGTGTAGGTGAACACGTCGGTGGCGCTCTCGCCGGCAGCTAGGTAATCGAACTGGCCGTTGGGGTCGTAGGTGAGGGTGCCGTCGCCGTTGTCGGTGACCAGGCCGAGGGTAGCGGTGGTGTCGAGGCTGAGCACGCTGAGCGGGTCGCCGTCCGGGTCGCTGTCGTTGAGCAAGACATCGATGGTGACAGGGGTGTGTTCGGGGGTGGTGGCGATGTCGTCGGCTGCCGTCGGGGCCTGGTTGTCCACGGTGACGACCACGCTGTCGCTGTCGCTCAGGCCGGCGGTGTCGGTGACGGTGAGGGTGAAGGTGAGAACGCCAGCGGCGTTGGGCGCGGTGAAGGTGGTGGTGACGGCTGTGGGATTGCTGAGCGTCACCGGCGGGCCGCCGGTTTGGGTCCAGCGGTAGGTCAACGTGTCCCCGTTGGGGTCGCTGCTGGCGGAGCCGTCCAGGGTAACGGCGTCGCCGGGGTTGACCGTCTGTGGTGGGCCGGCGTCGGCAATGGGGGGCGCGTTGCTCACGGTGACCACCGCAGAAGCCGTAGTGGGCGTGGG
>WFWG01000011.1 GCA_015491235.1 Ardenticatenaceae bacterium | reverse complement strand
GACCTGATCGCGGCTGAGGACACGCGCCGCACGTCGAAGCTGCTGAAGCACTACGACATTCACACGCCGCTCACCAGCTACCACGAACACAACCAGCGCCAAAAGCTTCCGCTCATCCTGCGCGCGCTCGAGGAGGGAGATGTGGCCCTGGTCTCGGATGCGGGCATGCCGGGCATCAGCGATCCCGGCTACGAGTTGGTGCGCGCGGCTATCGAGCGGGGCATTCGCGTCGTTCCGGTGCCGGGCCCGTCGGCGGTGGTGACGGCGCTGGTGGCGAGCGGACTGTCCGCCACGCGCTTCACGTACTTGGGATTCTTGCCCCGCAAGCGTCAGGAGCGCCAGCAAGCCCTGCACGAGGTGGCTTTCCTGCCTCACACGCTGGTTTTCTTCGAGGCTCCCCACCGGCTGGTTGGGACGCTGGCCGACATGGTGGAGGTACTTGGCCCGAACCGGCGCATTGCTGTGGCGCGCGAGTTGACCAAGGTTCACGAGGAATTCTGGCGTGGCACGCTGGAGGCTGCCCTGGTCTACTTCCGGGAAACCACGCCTCGCGGCGAGTTCACGCTGGTGGTGGAAGGCGCGCCACCGGATGCGGACCACGAGGAGGAAGCTCCCTGGGACGAAGCGCTCGTTCGGCAGGCGCTGCAACGCTTGCGGCAAGAGGGCATCACCGGTTCTCGGGCCGTCAAAGAGGTAAGTCGCCTGGCCCGCTGGCCACGCCGCGAGGTCTACCGCCTCTGGCTCCAGCTTCAGGAAGAGCATAATCCGGCCCCGGGCGAGTGAAGGGCAGGGTTTCCCTCACGTGCCAAATGGAGTATTCTGCGTATAATTGAAAGCAACCGCATTCTGCAAACAACTTGACGAGGAGTTATGCTATGGGCACCACAGAATACACCCTCGACAACTTGACGGACATCGCCTCCATTGACCCGGACGGCATGTTGGACCGGATTCGCGATTTTCCCTCCCAGATCGAAGCGGCCTGGGCGCTGGTCAACCGCCTTTCGTTCCCTCCCGACTTTGGCGAGCACATCGCCAACGTGCTCGTGCTGGGCATGGGCGGCAGCGCCATCGGCGCCGACCTGGTGGCTGGTGTGGTGAGGGACAACTGCCGTGTGCCCATTGTCGTTCACCGGGGGTACAGCGTGCCCGCCTGGGTGGACGAGGAGACACTGGTGGTGGCCTCCAGCTACAGCGGCAACACGGAGGAGACGCTGAGCGGGTGGCGGGCTGCCCTCCGGCGCGGAGCCCAGTGCATGGCCATCACCACTGGCGGCAAGCTGGCCGAGGCAGCCCGGGAGGCCAACGCGCCGCTCTTGCTCTTCGACTACAAGGCCCAACCCCGCGCTGCCCTGGGCTACAGTTTCACCCTCTTCTACGGGGTGTTGGCCCGCCTGGGCCTGATTTCCGACCCCACCATGCACCTGCGTTCGGCTGTGGCCACTTTACACGCAGCGGGCACCGCGTGGGAACTCGACGTGCCCACCGAACAGAACCCGGCCAAACAACTGGCCCTCTGGTACGCCGACGCCCTGCCGGTCATCTTCGGCGCGGAACACCTGAGCGCTGTGGCCCGCCGCTGGACCACCCAGGTCAACGAGAACAGCAAGGCGTGGGCTGTCTGGGCCGAGATGCCGGAGTTGAACCACAACATCGTGGTGGGCTTGGGACAACCGGAGCCGGTGCGGCAAATCGTGCGGGTCACCCAGTTGCGCTCCAAGTTCTACCACGAGCGCAACAAGCGCCGCTTCGACATCACGGGCCAACTTCTTGACGAAGCGGGCGTGGATTGGCGGGATGTGGAAGCCGTCGGCCACACGCCACTGGCCGAAATGCTCTGGACGATCTGGCTGGGCGACTACGTGAGCTACTACCTGGCCGTCCTCTACCGGACTGACCCGAGCCCGGTGGAACCCATCAACCGCTTGAAGGCGAGTTTGGCGCAGGGAGTAGAGTAAGGAGCACGTGCCGACGGAAATGCCGCGATCAGCGAATTTTGAGGAATTTGCCCACAGCTCCTTTTGTTTTCAGCGGATGTCGGCCACACGGGTTGGCAAAAATCCGTGTGGCCGGCTGGAAAACAAGGGCGGATTCCGGAAACGTTCGACAATTGCTAGCCGGTTAGGAAAATTCCAGTGGGTTTATTCGGCGAATACCCTCGACGAGGTCAAAACCTGTATCGGCTGTAACGATTTCTCGAACGTTATGTCGCCACATAACGGCCAAGTGTATCAGGTCTCTTGGACTAAGAAAAGAATAACGTTCCACAAATTCGCGTGCTAATTGAACATCCAAGTCCTCTACTGGAAGAATGTAACCCAACATAATGCGGCGAAAGCTGTCGAAGATCTTAAGCCCTTTTTCTTTTTGGCCGATATGAAGATACCGGTATAAAATTTCCTGTAATACTTCCGCGTCGGTGACAGCTTGAAGCTCACCGTTGGCAATGGCACGAAGGATTCGTTGAGAAGGGGCTTTCAAAGGATGCGGGGTACCGGCGGCATACATGGGGATATTTGTGTCAACGAAAACGGGAGGCATAGTTAGAGAGACTTTAAGTGAACTTCTTCAATTTCCCGTTTCATCTCCGGCCATTCAGAGACCGGAGCTTCGACTTGGAAGAGCGCTTCAGCCGCTTGAATGCGGGCCCGGCGATCTTGTAGAAGTAACTGTTCGATCGCTTCCCGTACAAGCTGAGCAATCG
>WFWG01000010.1 GCA_015491235.1 Ardenticatenaceae bacterium | reverse complement strand
GGGTGGAACCCCCTGCCGGGGGGCGTGGGGGGTGTCCCCCCAGCCTCCTTCTCTCCCCCAAATGCCGCCCTGCACCGCCACCGCGTAAGTCCTGTCAGTAATCAGTGATCACTGATTACTGCTTACTGGAATTGTACCATCACAGGCAGAAACGGGCCAAGCGGCTACTTGGGTATCACCACGTCCCGGAACGGCTTGATGCGCGGCCAGGCATTGATGGCAAAGGCCACCACTGCCCCCAACTCGGCCAGGCGGCCCGCCAGCACCAGGCCGTTTCCCAACGCCAGCGCCGCCCCCAGTCCGGCCACCAACACGCCGGCGTTGAGCAGGGCGTAGGAGAGCCACACCACGCTCTCGTTTCCCCGCGAGGTGTTGAAACGGGGCAAAATCCAGAAGGCCACGCCAAAGACGAACTGGACCGTCCAGCCGACGAAGAGAAACTCGATGTGCAGGGGCAACAGCCGCCACAGAAGCGGGTGAATCGGCACGCCCTTGTTCGTCAACATTAGCGCGCCAAAGGTGAAGCCGAACACCAGGTAACCAAGCGCTGTGCGAATGAAGAGGCGACTCAAAAAGGGCATCGTCCTCCCTCTCCTCTATAGCGCCATCTTGCCCTTCACGCGCCCCCAGATGTTGCCCGCAAAGGCCAGCGCCGCCGCCCACTGAAACAGCGCCGACGGCACCAGCAGCCACCCCCACACGCCGCCGGGCCGCACACTGTTCAGGGGCTCGGCCACCACGCGCAGCGCCAGTCCAACGTTGAGCAGCCAGAAGGACCACCGCACCAGGCGCTCGTTGCCCCGGGGCTGTTCACGGCTGGCCTTGGGAAACATCCAGAAGGCCACGCCGAAAATCATCTGGGTGACCCAGCCCACCATGAAGGCGTGAAAGTAGACCGGCGCCAGCGCCGCCACGAGGGGCGGGACAGGCGCCATTACATCGGGCACAACGACAAGCACCCCAACCAGCAGGGAAATCAACAGGTAAACGAGTGCCATGCGCAGAAACCAACGTGTAACCTGTGGCATGGTTCTTCCTCAAAAGGATTTCGCGTTCGTCCAGGACGATTGCCCCTCCTCAACGGGAAACACCTTCCGCACTCTGCCCACGGTTCGCCCCTTGCGATGACAGGCGGCGAGTTGCGCGCACGGCCATGACAGTGTTGGCAAGGAAGAGCACAATGGCCAGCGCGTTCAGCAGACCGCCAAGTTGTCGCCAAGATGCCACGTTGACCGCTCCCCCCACCACGCGGACCAGCACGGAGAAGTGGAGAAGAGCCAAGTGCAGGTAGAAACGTGGCGAGAAGGTCATGGGAATGCCGGTCACGGCCGGAAAGATGATGGGGGCGTGGCCGAAGATCATGCTGAAGACGAATCCCAGGAACACCGCGTGGAGCACAGCATCGTAGCCCGGGCCGGATGTGACGCCGCCGTACCAGACGCCCAACACCCCCGCTACCGCCAACCAGGCGTAACCCAAAAGCAGACAGAGGGCGATGAAACGGGTCAAGCCCACCTGGCGCACGGTGCGCCGCGCGATGTCGTAGCGGGCCAGCCAGGCGGCGAGCGCCAGTTGTCCTGCGCCAGTCACGCGCACGCCCACGTTTATGTCAACAACGGAAAGGGCTAACCCCAGCACGTAGAGCCCAACAGCCAGGGCAAAGGCACGCTGGCCCCACGCGGAAAGGCGCAGCAGGCGGCTCAACTCCAGCCGCTCCCCCACAATGGTCAAAACCAGGAAGGCGCCCCACCAACCCACCAGCGCCGGCAGGGGCCACCCCAGCGCCCAGAGCAGGTTGCCCACGAGCCAGGCCAGCGCGCCCAACCCCAGGGTCAACGTGAAGAGGGCCGGCTGGCGGCGCACAATCTCCACCGAGACGAGCACAAGGCCGGCACTCCCCAATGTGAGGAAAAGGGCGGCTACCTGGAGGGGTAGCCCCACCAGGAGGGCCAGGGCGCCCAGCGCGCTCAGCACCGGGGCAACGTAGGCAGGAGGGCGGTTCAGTGCCACCGCCCGCTCCAGGCTTATGAGCGTTCCCAGGAACCCGCCCACCATGAGCGGGCCGTGGGCCACCGGCCAGGTGGGGCGCAACGTGGGCAAATTCCAGCCCAAGCGCACCAATCCAGCCCACATCCCCACAAGAAGGGCCAAAAACGTGAGGGCCATCAAGGGCAGGCGTCGTTTGTGCACACCCACCTCCTTTGTGTCAGTTCTCAGTTATCAGTTATCAGTGATCACTGATAACTGTTCACCGAAACCCGGGCCATCCTCGCACCATCATAACGGCCATCAAAACAATGAGCAAGGCCAGCACCATGGTGATGCGGCCAATCCAGCCAGCCTGGCGCCGCAAGCGCAACACTCGGGGATCGTCTGGCCGCTCTTCCCAGAGGCGCGTGGACTTGGGACCAATCACGAAGTCGTGCAAGGCGCTGAGGATGATTACAAGAATGAAAAGGGTAAACTTAACGGCAAAGGCGCGCCCAAAGGGTCCCTGCCAGAGACGCCCGTTCCACACGTCGCTCAAGCCGAACCCCCGGTAGGCCAGGTTAAAAATCCCGCTGACGAAAATGAGGCTCAAAGCGGTCCATGAGATGCGGCGGAATTGCTCGCCCACGGCGTAAAGGAAGAGGGCCTTGCGCCTTTCGTCCGGCTCTTTGCGCATGACCGGAACGAGCACCAGCACCAGGAAGAAGATGCCACCCAACCAGACCACGGCGGCCAGAATGTGCAGCCACACGGAGAGCAGGTAGAGAGTTGTCAACGTTTCCCTCCGATGTGGTGACGGATACCCGCAAGGCTCCGCCACCCGTGGTACGTGGTACGCTTTGCGCAAGAAATCGCGTCACACCGCGCCAATTATATCTCATTTTGTGCATTTCGCTCTTTGCGCGGGCGCAAAGATGAGCAGGGCGATGCACCGGATGAAAGCCGACAGGTCTTGAAGGCTTGCCAACTTTTTGGTATCTCCGGATGTGTGGAAAAGCTACAAGGCATGTCACGCGGGAAGACTATCGGTATAATACTCGACTGACCGTAAAACGTAACAGCGTAAAACGTAAACGCAATTTTCCGTCATTACGTTTTACGTTATTACGTCTTATTTGACGGCGTTTTACCGGGGTTTTCGCGTTAACCTGAGCCGTTATAAGGTTATAAGATGAGGAGGAGAAAACTATGCGCAAGCCACTGCCCGTCGAGTTGGCAGGAATCCGTTGGAACCTCTGGGGGCGCAGGCTGTTGTTCGTGGTGCTCGGGGCCATGCTGGCGGCGCTCAGCTACAGCCTCTTTCAGGTGCCCCACAACCTGGCGGCCGGCGGCCTGAGTGGCGTGGCTATTATCATTAACCGCTTCACCGGCTGGCCCCCAGGCCTGCTCTTCATGGTCATGAACGTGCCCATCTTCGTCCTGGGCTTCCGTCACCTGGGCCGCTGGCGTTTTCTGGTCTTCACTTCCCTCGCCGTCCTCGTCTTCTCGCTCAGCGTGGACTTCTTCGGCTCCTTGCTCCCCACGCTGCTGGAGCGCTTTCCCATCACCGCCGACCCACTGCTCAGCGCCATCTACGCCGGCCTGGTGGGTGGCATTGCTGGCGGCCTGATTTACCGCGCTGGCGGCACGTTGGGGGGCACCGGCGTGATTGGCCGCATCCTCCAGCGGCGCACCGGCATCCCCCTCAACCACGTCTACCTCTACACCGACACCCTCATTATCCTCACGGCCGGCCTGGTCTTCGGCTGGGAGACAGCCCTCTACGCCATGCTCACCCTCTTTCTGAACGGCCTGGCCGCCGACTTCGTGCTGGAAGGCCCCAGCACCATCCGCATCGTCCTCATCATCTCCGACCGCCCCGACGAGCTGGCCCAGGCCCTCATGGCCGGGCTGGGGCGGGGCATTAGCTTCTGGCCCATCACGGGCGGCTACACTGGCCAGACTCACGCCATGCTCTTCTGCACCGTCTACCGCCCCCAGGTTCAGGAGTTGAAGGAGATCGTGGCCCGCATAGATCCTGATGCGTTCGTGGTCATCGGCGACGGTCACCAGGCCCTGGGCAAAGGGTTCAAGCCCCTGCGCTGAGCGCCGGCGGAAAATTCCCCCTTGACAACCGGAGGCTTTTTCGTTATACTGGAAGTGTAACGATTTTATTACGAGCAAATATAATACGTTATATAACGGTTTTTAGTCGGGAAGATAAAAATTGACAACATTAGTCAACAATATCAAGTTTGGTGTCCCTGGGGGGAAATATGAGCCACGAGTTCCTTGAAGTCCAAGTGACCGATGAGGTCGCCCGCATAACGCTGAACCGTCCGCCGCTCAACGTGCTGCATATTCCCATGATGCGCGAGCTTTCCTCCGTCCTGGACGAACTGGCACAGGACACCGCCATCAAGGTGGCAGTCATCACGGGGAAGGGGCGCGCCTTCTGCGCTGGCGTGGACGTGGCCGACCACACGGCCGACCGCGTGGAGGAGATGCTGCACGTCTTCCACGCCGTTATCCGGCAAGTGATTGAGTGGCCGGCCCCCGTGATCGCGGCTGTCAACGGGGCGGCCCTGGGAGGGGGCTGGGAGCTGGCGATGGCCTGCGACATCGTGCTGGCCGCCGAGGGCGCCAAGATCGGCCAGCCCGAGATCAAGCTGGCCGTCTTTCCACCCGTGGCAGCCGCGCTCATGCCCCGCCTGGTGGGCCGCCAGCGGGCTATGGAACTGGTGCTCACTGGCCGCACGCTGACGGCCGAGGAGGGCTACCAGATGGGGTTGGTCAACCACGTTTACCCCGCCGACACCTTTGCCGAGCAAGTCGAAGCCTTTGTGCAGCGGTTGACCGCCCTCAGCGCGCCGGTCGTGCGGCTCACCAAGCGCGTGGTGCTCCAAGGGCTGGACCAGCCTTTCGACCGCGCGCTGGAGGAAGCCGAGCGCACTTACTTGCAAGACCTAATGCAACTGGAAGACCCGCACGAGGGCCTGGCCGCTTTCATGGAAAAGCGCCAGCCCGTGTGGAAGAACAAGTGATCACGAAAGCGAGGTGATGCCATGAACGGTGAGCGCGTGAAGGTCTTCACTGAGTGGGAGGGGCAACCCCTCGAAGAAATTCTGTGGCTCGTGCGCGAGACGTTGGAGGACGCCGACTTCCCCACCGTGAAGCGCTGGCGTGAGGCCGGCGGCAAGGTACTGGGCCACTTCCAGGTCTACTTCCCGGAGGAAATCGCTCACGCGGCCGGCATGTTGCCGGTCAAGGTGGCCGGCGCGCCCGTGGAGGCCCGGCAGGCCGACTCCCACTACGGCTCGTACCTCTGCTCAATTGTGAAGACTTCCCTTGAAATTTGCCTGACCGGGAAGTTGCCCCTGGACATGTTCGTCACTCACCCCATTTGTGACGTGGCCCGCAACCTGGCTGGCGTTTGGGGGCGCAACTTCTCCTACCCGGCCCAAATTCTCTACCTGCCCCAGAACCCCAACTCGGCCTATTCGGTTCACTACCTGCGCGACGAGTACGACCGCCTGCGCCACGACATCGAGGGCGTGGTCGAGCGCACGGTGACGGACGACGAAATCCGCCGCTCCATCGAGGTCTTCAACGAGAACCGATACTTGATCCGCGAGCTTTACGCCATCAAGCGGGACAAACCCTGGCTCCTCTCCGTGGACGAGGCCTACGTGCTGGTGGCCATCGGCGGGCGCATCCCGCGGGAAGAGCACAACGATCTGCTGCGCACCGTCATTCCCATGATTCTGGAGCGGCCAACTCACCGGCAGGACAAGATCCGGGTGGTCTTCGAGGGCGGCTTCTGCGAGCAGCCGCCGCTGGACATGCTGCGGGCCATCGGGCAGTCCTGCTACGTGGTGGACGACGACCTGCTCATCGGCCTGCGCTGGATTCTGGAGGACGTGCCCACCCAGGGCGACCCGCTCTACAACCTGGCCGAGGCGTACATCAACAAGTCCAGCTACAGCCCGGTGCAGCACGACCTCCGCAAGCCCAAGGAGAAGATGTTGCTGGAGCGCATCCGCAACGCCCGCGCCGAGGCGGCCATCATCACGGCGGCCAAGATGTGCGAGCCCGGCCTGGACGAGCAGGTGGCCTACGCCAAAGCGCTGGACGAGGCCGGCATTCCCTACTTCGTCAGCGAGTTCGAGGAGACCATGACCAGCTTCGACCACCTGCAAATCCAGCTCGAGACGTTCGTGGAGAACATTCTCTTCGTGTGAGCCGAACGGCTCCGGGAAACCCAGATTACCGAAAGGGGTGACACCATGACGGCACCAGTAACCACACAGGACGAATTGGTCGGACGCGGAAACAAGGAGGGCGGAGCCCTCTTCCGAAAGTGGTTCCGGGAGTTGACAACCGCCGCCGAACGAGGGGAGCACGCGGCCTACGTCTTCGTGATGGGCAGCCTGGCCGAAATTTTGAAGGCCTTCGACTTCCACCTCGTTTTCCCCGAAATCAACTCGCTGCAAACGGCCGTGCGCAAGGTGGCCCACGAGTACCTCAGCGAGGCCGAGGACTACGGGTACTCGCCGGACATCTGCGGCTACGTGAAGGCCGACGTGGCCGTCCAACTGCGCGGTGGCGAGCACCCCATGGGCCGCATTCCGAAGCCGTCCATCGCCATCGCCACCAACGCCTGCAACACCTACATCAAGTGGGCCGAAATCTGGGAGCGCTTCTACGGCACGCCCGTCTTCACCCTCGACGTGCCCGGCTCCCGCAGCATGGCCTACACCCGCGACGACATCGGCACGGAGGAGTTCGAGCGCGACCGCCGTTACGTGGAGCATCAGTTGCGTGAGCTCATCTCCCTCTGCGAGGACATCACCGGCAAGAAGTTCGACATTGACAAGCTGCGCGAAGTGCTCCACAACGTCAACGTGATGAGCCGCAACTGGACGCGGGTGATGGACCTCAACAAGGAGCGCCCGGCGGTCTTCAACGCTCTCACCGAGGGCACCATCTACCTGGGCGTGGCCAACGCCCTGCGCGGCACCCCCGAGGGCGCCGAGTACTTCGTCCGCCTGGTGGAGGAGATGGAGTACAAGGTGGCCAACCACATTGGCACCCTGCCGGAGGAGAAGTACCGGCTCATCTTCGTGGGCGTGCCCTGCTACCCCATCTTCCGGCGCTTCTACGAACTCTTCGCCGAGTGGGGCGGCGTCTTCGTGCAGTCCACCTATCTCTGGTTCGCTTCCGGCGGCTTCCACCGGGGCTTCCAGTACGACCTGGAGAAGCCGCTGGAGAGCCTGGCCACCGGCATCCTGCTCACCGTGAGCAACGCCATGGACAGCATGTTCTTCCCCAACCGGTGGCTGCCCACGCTGGTGGAGGAGTATCACGTGGACGGCATCGTCTTCCATCCCATTAAGAGCTGCCGCACGGTTTCGACCGGCCTGGCCGACACCCGCCGGGCCATCATGAACGAGACGGACGTGCTCAGCCTCTACATCGAGTCGGACATGATGGACAAGCGCGTGGTCTCCGAGGCGCAGTTGAAGAACCGCATTGACGCCTTCTTCGAGGGTCTGGCAACCCGTAAGCTTCACGCCGGGGCAGCTTAAGGGCTGTGCCCCTGTGGAATCGAGAAAAGGAGGGCAAACGATGGCATACGCAGCGGGAGTGGACGTAGGTTCGACGCAGACCAAAGCCGTCATTATTGACGAGGACCGGCGCATCGTGGCGCGCGCCCTCACCGACACGGGCGCCAACGTGGTGCGCGCGGCCGAGAACGCCTTTCGGGCGGCCCTGGAAAACGGGGGCATCTACGAGGAGGACGTGGCCTACGTGGTGGGCACGGGTTACGGCCGCTACAAGGTGACCTTTGGCGACACGCAGATTACCGAGATTAGCTGTCACGCGCGGGGTGCCGTTCACATGTTCCCCGGCACCCGCACGGTGCTCGACATGGGCGGCCAGGACACCAAGGCCATCCGCGTCAGCCCCGACGGCGACGTGATTGACTTCGTGATGAACGACAAGTGCGCCGCTGGCACGGGGCGCTTCCTCCAGTACGCGGCCATGGCCCTGGACATCCCCCTGAACGAAATCGGCGCCATCGCTCTCGACGCGCAGCGGCCGGTGAAGATCAGCACCACCTGCACCGTCTTCGCCGAGACCGAGGTGCTCTCCTGGCTCGCCAAGGGCAAGAAGATCGAGGACATCCTGATGGGCGTGCACCGCTCCATTGCCACGCGCTCCATCGGCTTGCTGCGGCGCGTGGGCATCGAGCAAGAAGTCACCTTCACCGGCGGCGTGGCCAAGAACGTGGGCATGGTCGCCGTGTTGGAGGAGTTGCTGGGCTTCAAGCTCAACGTGAGCGAGGAGTCCCACTTCATGGGCGCGCTGGGCGCCGCCCTCTTCGCAATGGATCGCATCATGGCCAGCCGGTCACCAGTAGCAAGGGAGGTGTAACGATGTACACAGCGGGCATTGACGTCGGATCCACCTACACGAAAGCTGTTATCCTGAACGAAAAGGGCGAGATCGTGGGCAAAGCCATCCTCAAAACCGGCTTCAAGCTGAACAAGGCCGCGGCGCTGGCCCTCCAGGGCGCGCTGGAAGACGCCGGCCTGCGGGAGGAGGACATCGCCTACGTGGTCAGCACCGGCTACGGCCGCCACCAGGTCTCCTTCCGCGACGTGCAGGTCACCGACCTGACGGCTCACGCCCGGGCAGCCCACCACTTCTTCCCCAACACGCGCACCGTGCTGGACGTGGGCGGCCAGACGATGAAGGCCCTGCGCCTGGACGAGGACGGCAAAGTGCGCGGTTTCCGCCTCAACGACAAGTGTGCCGCCGGCACGGGGGCCTTCCTCGAGAAGACCGCCCGCTACATGGGCTATGACGTGGAGGAGATCGGCACCCTGGCCACCACGTCCAAGGAGCCCGCCCCCATCTCCGGCGTGTGCGCCGTCTTCGCCGAGTCCGAGGTCATCAACCACGTGTCGCAGGGCGTCTCGCCGGCCGACATCATGCACGGGGCCATCATCTCGCTGGTGGACCGGCTGGTGCAGCTCATGAAGCGGGTGCGCGGCGAGCCGGAGTACACGCTGGTGGGCGGCATCATGCGCTTCGAGCGCATGGTCAACGTGGTGTGCGACGAACTGAACATGAAGTTGGGCGAGGGCATCAACATCCTGCCCGGCGACCTGGCCCAGTTCAACGGGGCCCTGGGCGCCGCCATCCTGGGACAGCGCCGCCTGCAAAAGCTCATCGAGGACGGCAAGTTGGAAGAGCACTTGCAACAGCGCCAGCTCGACCTGCTGCCGCTGGCCAGCTAAGCGCCTGACAGGCTCCGAAAACCTGCCAGGCCCTGCTCCTGGAGGGGAGGAACCGCGTGAACCAGCAACCGAACTTCGTCCTGCCTGCTCGAACGAAAAGCGAAGAAGAACTCCAGCGCGAGGGGTGGACCCGTCGGTTCACCGTCTCCCCGGCCCGGTTGGAGGAAACGGTGGAGCTTTACCGTTCGCTGGGCTACGAGGTTCACCTGGAACCCCTCTCGCCCGACGAACTGGAAGAACAGTGTCAGGACTGTCGCTTGGCCGTCGTCTTCTTCCGCATCCTCTACACGCGCCCCAGGCGACGGCCTGAAACGGACGAGGCGTAACCAAGTGGCCCGGCGGGCCCTTAGCTGGGAACGGCCCGCCGGGGTCGAACAAAACAAAAGCCCAAAGGAGGCGGGCAGTATGGCTGAGATTCGCAAGGTGCCGGAATACTGTTATCAGTGTGTCGCTGGTCCAGACCTGTTCAAGGTGGTCGTCAAGGACGGCGTTGCCGTCGGCATCGAGCCCAACTGTGATTTTGCCGGCATTCACCCCGCCAACGGACGTGTCTGTGTCAAAGCTTACGGCCTCATCCAGAAGACGTACAACCCCTACCGCGTCAGGAAGCCCATGCGCCGCACCAACCCGCGCAAGGGCAAGGACGAAGACCCCGGCTGGGTGGAGATTAGCTGGGACGAGGCCCTGGACCTGATTGCCGAGAAGCTGCGCGCGATTCGCGAAAAGGGCCTGCTGGACGAGGAAGGCTACCCGCGCCTGGCCGTCACGGTGGGCTCCGGCGGCATCTCGCCCGCCTACATGGGCGCGCTGCCGGCCTTCTTCGCCTCGTGGGGGCCCATTGACTTCGGCATCGGCTCCGGCCAGGGCGTGAAGTGCTACCACTCGGAGCACCTCTACGGTGAGTTCTGGCACCGGGCCTTCATCGTGGTGCCCGACACGCCCCGCTGCAAGTACGTCATCTCCTTCGGCAACAACACCGACGCGGGCGGCGGCGTGCTGGGCGTCTGGCGCCACGCCGAAGCGCGCGTGAACAACCACCTGAAGCGCGTGCAGTTCGAGCCTCACCTCTCCGTCACGGCGGCCCACGCCGAGTGGGTGCCCATCAAGCCCAAGACCGACGCGGCCGTGCTCTTCGCCATGATCCACGTGGTGCTCCACGAGCACAATTGGGAGGAAGTCTGCGACCTGCCCTTCCTCAAGCACATGACCAACTCGCCCTACCTCGTGGGGCCCAACGGCTACTTCATGCGCGACCCCGAAACCCGCAAGCCCCTCATGTGGGACGAGAAGGAAGGGCGCGCGCGCCCCTTCGACGACGGCGTGGAAGAACCCGCCCTGACGGGTACCTACCGCGTGCGCGGCATCGAAATCGGCCCCGACGACACGGTTTGGGAGCACGAGGAGGCCGAGTGCCAGCCGGCCTTTCAGAAGCTGATTGACCATGTGGCCCCCTACACGCCCGAGTGGGCCGAGGAAATCTCCGACGTGCCGGCCGAAACCATCCGCCGGGTGACGCGCGAGTTTCTGGAGAACGCCTGCGTGGGCGAGACCATCGAGATCGAGGGCGAGACGTACCCCTACCGGCCGGTGGCCATCATCCTGGGCAAGACGGTCACCAACGGGTGGGGCGGCTACGAGTGCTGCTGGGCCCGCACCGTGTTGGCCACGCTGGTGGGCGCGCTGGAAGTGCCGGGCGGCACCATCGGCACCACGGTGCGCCTCAACCGGCCCGGCTCCGACCGCACCCTGAGCGTGCGGCCCGGCCCGGACGGGTTCATGGACCAGCCCTTGAACCCCACCGACCGCAAGAACTGGAAGGCGCACCCCGGCATCCGCAACGCCTACCGCACGCTGGTGCCGCTGGCCAACAACTCGCCCTGGTCGCCCGCCCTGGGGCCGGCCCACCTGCCGTGGCTCTTCATGAAGAACCCACCGCCCAACTGGCCGCGTCCCACCGTGCCGGACGTGTGGATCATCTACCGCACCAACCCGGTCATCTCCCACTGGGACTCGGACACCATCGCCGAGTTGCTGAAGGGCTTCCCCTTCATCGTGGCCTTTGCCTACACGCCCGACGAGACCAACTGGTTCGCCGACGTGCTCCTGCCCGAGGCCACGGACATCGAGAGCTACCAACTCTACCGCATCGGCGGCACCAAGTACCAGGAGCAGTTCTGGAAGCACATGGGCGTGGCCCTGCGCCAGCCGGCCGTGGAGCCGCCGGTGGACGCGCGCGACCTTACCTGGATTGCCAAGGAGCTGTGCAAGCGCATCGGTCTCTACGACAAGTTCATCGAGGCGCTCAACAAGGGGCGCGGCACCACCTTCCCGCTCAAGAGCGAGTACTACGACTACACCCTCTCGCCCGACGAGGACCCGTCCGTGGAGGAAATCTGGGACCGCGTCTGCCGCGCGGCCACCATGAACTTGAGCAAGGGCAAGGAGGAACACGGCCTGGACTGGTTCAAAGAAAAGGGTGCCTTCTTCGTGCCCTTCCCGGAGAAGAAGTGGTTCCTGCACACCTACATGGTCGAGAAGGGCCTGCGCTACGAGCTGCCCTACCAGGAGCGCATCATGCGGGCCGGCGCCGAGCTGGCCAACCGCCTGCACGAGCACGGCATCACCTGGTGGGACGTGCAGCTTGAAGAGTACCAGCCCATGCCCAAGTGGAAGGACTTCCCCGACATCTGGGCTCGCATCGCCGAGGTCTTCAACAAACGGCCCGAGGACTACAACCTGTGGCTGGTGACCACGCGCAGTATGCAGTACAGTTGGGGGTCCAACGCGGGCATCCCTCTCTTGGCCGACGTGGCGGAGAACGTGCTGGGTCACTTCGGCGTCTCGATTAACCGCCGCACGGCCGAGCGGCTGGGCATCAAGGACGGCGACTGGATCTGGATCGAATCGCCCGTCCGCCGTGTGCGCGGCCGGGCCGTGCTGCGCGAGGGCATCCACCCGGAGGTGGTGCTCACGGTTCAGCAGTTCGGCCACTGGGTCACGCCGGTGGCGCGGGAGTTCCACGTGCCCAACCTCAACCAGCTCGCGCCACTCCACCTGGCCTTGACCGACGCCACGGGCAGCGGCGCCGACGTGGTGCGCGTGCGCATCTACAAGGCCGAGCCGCCGCGCGACGGCCACGACGGCGAGGGCTTCGGCGAGACCGTGGTTTCGCTGGACGACTTGAAGCAGGAGGGCAATGGTCACGGCGAAGCCACAGTTCCAGCGGACGACCTGAAGGTGAAAGTCTAAAGGCTTCTGCCGGGGCAGGCACCCCTGCTGCCTGCCCCGAGTTCAACCGACGAGATAGGAGGCGACTATGGCACGCTGGGCAATGGTAATTGACCTGCGCAAGTGTGTGGGCTGCCAGACGTGTACCATCGCGTGCAAGATCGAGAACGCTGTGCCGCCGGACGTCTTCTGGCGCCGCGTGGTGGACACGGAAATCGGCGAATATCCTCACGTTCAGCGGCTCTTCCTGCCCATGGCCTGTATGCACTGTAGCGATCCGCCCTGCCTGGAGGTCTGCCCCACCACAGCCACCTACCGGCGGGAGGACGGCATCGTGGACATCAACTACGACCTGTGCATCGGCTGCGGCTACTGCGTGGTGGCCTGCCCCTACTTGGCCCGCACGCTCATCGAGGAGAACACGCCCTACTTCGGCGAGGAAGCGGGCTACATCCCGCCGGAGCAGGCAGTCTACGACCAGAACCGCACGGGCGTGTGCACCAAGTGCACCTTCTGTCTGCCCCGCATTGACGAGGGGCTGCAAAAGGGGTTGCAACCCGGCGTTGACCTGGACGCCACGCCCATGTGTGTGGCCTCTTGCATCGGTAACGCCATGCACTTCGGCGACCTGGACGACCCCAACAGCAACGTCTCCCGGCTCATCCGCGAGAACTACACCGTGCGGCTCATGGAAGAAATGGGCCTGGACCCGGCTGTCTACTACATCGTGGACGGGGGCGAGATGGTGGAGCAGGAACAACATCAGTACAGCCAGGCATTGAGCGAGGCCTAAAAGGCCGTTAGCTCTACACACAGGAGGCGCGCGACATGTGGAACGGAACACGGACGCGAACGGAAATCATTCCTCCCAAGAAACAGACCGTGTGGCGCTGGCCGGCTGTGATTAACTTCAGCCTGGGCGGCATGGGCGCCGGCCTCTACCTGTGGGGCCTGTTGCTCTCCTGGCTCCAGGGTGACCTGCCGTCCGCCTTCGCCATTAAAGTGGGCGGGCCGCTGCTGGTGGCGCTGGGCCTGGCCTCCCTCTCCCACGAGGCCGGCCGGCCGTTGCGCGGCATTCACCTCTGGCGCCACGTGCGCAGCTCGTGGATGTCGCGGGAGGCCGTGGCCGCCGGCATCTTCATCCCACTGGCCGTGCTCGACTGGCTCTTCCCTCATCCGGCCCTGCAAGTTGTGGCCGGGCTGGCAGCGCTCTTCTTCATGGTGGCGCAGGGGTTCATCCCCTACCGGGGGCGTGGCGTCACGGCCTGGTACGTGCCCCACGTGCCGGTCATGTTCGCCACCTCTGGCCTCATGACAGGCTTCGGCCTGCTGGTCCTTCTGGCAGCCTTCACGGGGTTCTCCGTTCCGCCTGCTCTCTGGTGGCTGGGGGTGCTCTTCATCCTGGCCAACGCGGGCGTGTGGTGGCACTACCTGAACCAAGAACCGTCCGACACGGCCTTCCAGCGGGCGCTGGAAATCTTGCGCCAGCCCGTTGCCATGATCTGGGTGATGGGCATCGGCCACGCCCTGCCCTTCGTCTTCCTCGTTGTCGCTGGCGCGACTGGCCCAACTGAGGGAGCGGCTCGCCTCCTGGCCCTGGTGGGCGGGGCGGCGCTCCTGGTGGGCGGCACGCTCCAGAAGGCCTATCTCATCCTGGAAGCTGGTTACTTGCGGGCCATCACGTTCGGGCCAGTTCACCCGCCGCGCCACTCGCCGGCGACCACGCCGTAACTGCCATGAAATGCCATGTATTCGCCGAAATGGCTCGGCGCCGCCGGAATGGCACGCCGTCGCTCCACGTTTCAGGAGAACACCAGGATTGAAACATGGTGTTCGAGAAAGCAATTGATATAAAAACAAGAGGAGGACAACCTATGAAAGCGGCTGTCTTTTACGGCCCCGAACAGCCGTTGCGCGTCGAAGAAGTGCCCACGCCGGAGCCAGGACCCGGCGAAGTGCTCGTCAAGGTGGCGGCCTGTGGCGTCTGCCACACCGACCTGCACTACATTGACCACGGCACGCCCACCTTCAAGAAGCCCCCCCTCATCCTGGGCCACGAAATTTCGGGCACCGTGGCCGCCCTGGGGCCCGAGGTGTCAGGCTTCAGCGAGGGGGACCGCGTGCTGCTGCCCGCCGTGCTCACCTGTGGCACCTGCTTCCTCTGCCGCACCGGGCGCGAGAACATCTGCGAGAACCTGCGCATGTTCGGCAACCACGTGGACGGCGGCTTCGCCGAGTACGTGGTAGCCCCCGCCAAAGACATCTTCCACCTGCCGGAGGAAATCCCGCTGGTGGAAGGGGCCATCATTGCCGATGCCATCACCACCCCCTTCCACGCCGTGGTCAACCGGGGACAGGTCACGCCGGGCGACTGGGTGGTGGTGATCGGCTGTGGCGGCATCGGGCTGAACCTGGTGCAGGTGGCGGCCGCGCTGGGCGCCCGCGTGATTGCGGTGGACATCGTGGAGGCCAAGCTGGAGTGGGCCCGCAAGCTGGGGGCGGTGGAGGCCATCAACGCCAAAGAGGTCGAACGGCTGGACAAGCAGGTGCGCCGCATCACCGGTCAGGGGGGCGTGGACGTGGCCTTCGAGGCCATCGGCCACCCGCGCATCCAGGAACAGGCCTTCGCCTGCCTGCGCACCGGCGGCCGGCTGGTGCTGGTGGGCTACAGCCCCGAGGCCATGACGCTCAACTCCGGGCGGGCCATGTTCCGCGAGATGGAAATCGTGGGCTCCCTGGGCTGCCGCCTGGCCGATTACCCGCGCGTCATCGAGCTGGCCCGCCAGGGGCGCATCAAGGTGGCCGAAATGGTGACCCACAAGTTCTCCCTCGACGAGGTCAACGAAGCCTTCGACACCCTGCGCCGGGGCGAAGCCCTGCGGGCCGTCGTCGTCGTGTAAGCACATCTTTCCCCTCCAACCGGGAAGCCCGGCGGCCAGCACTGGCCGCCGGGCTTTTTTTCCGCACTCGTGTGGGCAGCGCTGAACCCGGCCGGCGTGCCGCCTTGCCCTTCCCTCCCGTTCGGAGCCCATTTTCCAATTTCCGAAACGTTGATTAAGATGTAACCCGTGAGCAGTGAACAGTAAGCAGTGATCAGTTACAGGACTTACGCGGTTGCCTTGGGCAGAAGGTTTTGCCGGGCGCAGCGCTGCGCCCTTACTCCGGGGGTGCAGGGGGTGGAACCCCCTGC
>WFWG01000009.1 GCA_015491235.1 Ardenticatenaceae bacterium | reverse complement strand
ATCCAGCATGTACTCGATGCGGCGCTCGCTGATGTTCGCGAGTTCCGCGATGGCTATCTTGGCGTAATCCATGGCCAAGGCAATGGGCTGGCCGTGAAAATTGCCCGCCGAAATGACCGTCTCCTCTTCCGGATAAACGAGCGGGTTATCCGTGACGCTGTTTATCTCGCGCGCTACCACCTCGCGCACGTGCGCCAGCGCGTCGCGGGTGGCGCCGTGGACCTGGGGAATGCACCGGAGGGAATACGCATCCTGCACTTTGCCGCAGTGTTCATGGGACTTGTGAATGGGGCTGTTGGCCCCTAGTTTGCGGACGTTGGCCGCCACAAGCGCGGCTCCGGGATGAGGACGCACCTGCACCACGCGGGGGTCAAAGGGCCGCAGGCTGCCTTTGAGCGCTTCCAGGCTCATGGCGGCCACAATGTCCGCGGCGATGCACAGTTCCCAGGCGTCATGCACGACCAAGGCCGCGATGGCCGTCATCCCCTGGGTGCCGTTGATCAACGCCAGGCCCTCCTTGGCCTCCAGGGTCAGCGGACGCAACCCGGCCATCCGCAGGGCCTCGCCGCCCGGCAAGATTTGGCCCCGGTATTCGGCTTCGCCCTCGCCGATCAGGGGCAGGCTCATGTGGGCCAGGGGCGCCAGATCCCCGCTGGCGCCCACGGAGCCCTGCGCCGGCACGACAGGGTGCACCCCGCGGTTTAGCATGGCTATCAACAGGTCCAGTACCTCCTCCCGCACGCCGCTGTGGCCAAAGGCCAGGCTCTGGGCGCGCAAGAGCATCATGGCCCGCACGACCTCCGTGGGCAAGGGGTCGCCCACCCCCATGGCGTGGGAGAGAAGGAGGTTCCGCTGCAGTTGGCGGACGTCCTCGGGGGGAATGCGCACCTGCGCGAACTTGCCAAATCCGGTGGTCACCCCGTAGACCACTTCGCCTGCCGCCACCAGGCGTTCAATGTACGCCCGGCCGCGGCGCACCCGGGCCCGAGCCTCCGCGTCCAGAGCCACGGGCGCTCGCTCCCGGGCCACCCGCACCACGTCCTCGATGGTGAGCGGTTTTCCCACCAGCACCGTTGGTGGCTTTTCCATCCCGGGCCTCCCTGAGCCGTGCCTATTCACGGGACCAGACCGGTTGGCCGGCCACGTAGACGGCCTGGATCAGGTCGTCCGCGCCCAGCGCGTAGGGCAGTTCCCGCCAGTCCCGGGCGTTCAGGACCAGGATGTCCGCCCGACTGCCCGGGCCGATCCACCCCCGATCCTGAAAGCCCAGGGCGATGGCCGCGTTCGCGGTGGCCGCGGTGAGGGCTTCGGCAGGGGTGAGGCCGTTCAGGCGAACGGCCAATGCCAGCGCCATTTGGGCGGAAAAGAGCGGGCTGGAGCCCGGGTTGAGGTCGGTGGCCACCGCCACGGCCGCGCCAGCGTCGACAAGCGCGCGTCCGTTGGCCGGAGTGCCCCCGAGGTGCAACGTGACACCGGGCAACACGGTGGCCACCGTCTGGCTTTCGGCCAGCGCGCGCCACTGGGCTTCGCCCGAGGCTTCCAAATGATCGACCGACAGCGCTCCCAGACGCACCCCCAGTTCCACCCCGCCTAACACGTGGAATTGATCCGCGTGGAGTTTGCAAGCGAGCCCGTGCCTTTGGGCCGAACGCAGGATGCGCTCGGCTTCGGCCACCGTGAACGCCTCCTGTTCGACAAACACGTCGACCGCAACGGCTAACTTCTCCCGGGCGACTTTGGGAATCAGGGAGGTGACGACCTCCTCCACGTATGCCTCCCGGCCCTCGCGCGGGGGCACGTGGATGAGCAGGGTGGGGACCACCGTCATGGGCACCTCGTCCTGCAACCGTGCCGCGGCCCGGAGCATGGCGATCTCCCCCTCCGGGGTTAACCCGTACCCCGACTTGACCTCCACCGTCGTCACGCCGGAGCGCAACAGGCGTTCCAGCCGGGGGCGGGCGAGCGCCACCAGGGTCTCCACCGACGCGCCCGCGGTGTGCCGAATGGTCTGGTAAATGCCGCCCCCTGCGGCCAGAATGGCCTCGTAGGAAACCCCCTGGGCCCGCGCTTCGAAGTCGTTCAGGCGATCTCCGGCCCAGATGGCGTGGGTGTGGGGGTCCACCAGTCCCGGCACGACCGCCGCGGCGCCGACATCCACCTCGGCGGTCGCTTTGCCTTCCCAGGCCGTGCGGGGCCCCACCCAGGTCACCTGCCCCTGCCGAATCGCGATGACCGCGTCGGGAATGCGCCGAAGTTCGGCTTGCGCCCGCCCTCGCCGGGGTCCGGGGCCTGGCGGCGTGACCACCTCACCGATGTTGATGAGCACCATGTCCGCGTGCACGGCTCGCCTCCTCGTCGCCAAAGACGGCTAACAGGACTTCCACCAGCCACCGCGCGGCCAGAAGGGCGCTGTTCCCCGTCGGGTCCAGGTGAGGCGTGAACTCCACCAAGTCCACCCCGACAATGCGATTGCGCGCCGCCACGGCGCGCACGAGCGCGACGGCCTCCGCGAAGGAGAGGCCGTCCGGCTCCGGGCTGCTCGTGGCGGGAAAGACCGCAGGGTCCAGCGCGTCGACGTCAAAGGAGAGGTAAACGGCCTGGTTCTCGGGGAGGACATCCTCCCAGGCCGCCTCCCCCAGCATCTCCCGGAAGACCAAGCGGTGGCCGCGCGCGCGGGCGGCGGCTACCGCTTCCGCGTCGAAACGCACGCCCCGCAGGCCCAGGGTGGTGATGTGGACCAGGTTGGGCATAGCCTCCACCGCCCGACGGAAAGGACTGGAGTTGGAATACCGGGTGCTGTTCCGCTCATGGGTAAAGTCCAGGTG
>WFWG01000008.1 GCA_015491235.1 Ardenticatenaceae bacterium | reverse complement strand
GGCACCAGCACGCCGGTGGGCAAACGGGCCACGAGGTGTTCCAACGCATCCAGGCAGACCAGTTCCTCAGGCGTGCGAGCGCCGTAAAAGACGTACACCGGCCACCCGGCGAGTTCGCCAGAAGCGACCCCGTGTCGCAGTAACCCAAGAATAGGGGCAATGCCGGTGCCCCCAGCCACAAAGACCACAGGCCCGGTTACGGGCCGCAAATAGGCCGCCCCATAGGGCAGTTCCACGGGGACTTCCTCTCCCGGCTCCAGCGCAAAAAGCAACTCGCTTCCCCGCCCACCGGGGTAGCGCTTGACGATGAACTCCACCTCCGGGGCGCCGGGCAGGTTTGCCATCGAATAGGCCCGGCGCAATCCGGGGGCCAGTTCCAAAATGGCGTATTGTCCGGCCAGAAAGCGGGCCGGACGATCGAGGGCAAAGCGGAAACGCCGAATGTCGGGTGCCAACGTTTCGACTTCGGCCAGCACACCCCGGTAATCGGTGGTGGGCAGATCACGTCGCGGCTCCAAATCGCCCATCACCCGCAGCACAACGTCGCTACAGGGCGTGGACTGACAGGTGAGAATGCGCTTGCGCCGCGCGTCCCTGGGCTTGATGGCAGGCGCTTGGGGAAAGAGGGAACGCACTTCTCCGTCCACGAGAGTAACCTTGCAACTGCCACAACTCCCCCAACCACACTCGAAGGGGAGCCAAATCCCCTGCCGCCGTGCGGCGACAAGTATTGGCTCCCCCTCACGCACTTGGAAGGTCAAGCCGTGTGGTGCGACGGTCACTGTGTACACGGGTTTCTCCCTTGGCGTGCTACGACGCCAGACCGCACTCATTTTGAAAAGCCTGCACCTGTTGCTCGACAGCCTGGACGACGGCCTCCGCAGCTACCGGTTGGGGGGCTTGGGCGAAAAGCGGAGCCAGACCAGCCACGGCCCGCCGGGCGAGTGGTGTCCACTTTTCCACCCACTCTTGCACGAGTCCACGGTTCTCAGGACGGTGCTCCACGGCATATTCCACCAGCGCACGGGTAAACCGCCTCGTCCACTGGCTGTCGAGGTCGAAGTCGTCCGCCATGAGCGCCAGAAGCTCGTCTCCGTTTTGCCGCGCCAGTCCGGCCAACTGACCGTTGAAGAGGGCATCGTAAGCGGGCTTGACCACCAAGTTCAAGGCCACAAAGGCCTCGCCCCAATCGTAGGCGATGAGGAGCTTTTCCAGCAACTCCCGCATGGGTTGCCAGTGCTCCTCCTCCTCCCACGTGCGGCGCGTGCGGTCACTGTCGGCCAATTCGGGGTAATGGTCCAGAGAGATCGCTTTGGTAAGATAGGCCGTGCGCTGCACACGCCGCAACTCGTTGGCCCCCTGGAAGTAGAAAGCGTTGGTGATGTAGGAGGAGGGCGCCATTTGGGCCACGTAAAGGGCTACCATCTGCAACACGTGCCCGGAGAAACGGCTTGGCACGTAGAGTCGCTCTAGGAGCTGAACCCATTCGCGGGAGAGATGCGCGTAGTGATCGTTCTGCTCGAACTCGTCAATGAGATTATCAACGTAAATTTCCCGCTCCCTTTGGCGTTCCGTGTACGTGCGGTACGTCAACCGATCTGGGTCCCGAAACTTTTCCCAGTCGTCCACCTGGAACGGCGACCCTTCACGGTACTTCAAATACCAGCGGTTGACTGGCATGTTGGGGTCGAGCTCGAAAGGCGCCGGTTCACGGCGGAAGTGATAATGAAACTTGTGGGTAACGACCTCGTACTCGCTGGGCTTCCGCCGCTCGGTGAACAATGACCATGTTGGCCTTCGCCGTCGCCGGACCCGCTGTGCTCGTGTCGCCATGTTAGTCCTCCCGTTCCAGATAAAAGACCAACTCGTCGTCTGTTACTTTCATGCGGCCAGCAAAGGCGGCCAGATACGGCTCCAATTCCGAAAGGTGAAAGGGGCGACCTAACTCTTCTTCTATGCTCTGGCGCGTGAGACGGAACTGCCACGGCGTATGGATGCGGATGTATCCCCCTTGATCCTCTATGAAAAGCTCAGCGTCCGGGTTATCCCGTTCTGCTGCGGCCATGACCACATCGGCCATTTCCTCATCGTTCAAGACTGGACCTACAAGTTTCGTTTCGCTCATGCGGTTGCCTCCTCGTTTTCCCTGCACCGGTTGTAGCGCCGCGTCTCTTCCGGCGGGTACCCCACGTAAATCACCTCTTCTTCCACCCGTGTCTCGTAACGGTAGAGCCGACACCCTTTGGGGTTCACGCCTTCACCCGTGGAAAGGTCGAACTTCCACAAGTGAGCGCTGCACGTCAGGATAGCCGTGTCCTCGTCGAACTCACCGTCGGCCAAGTTGACCTCCTGGTGGGGGCAGATGCCCTGATAAGCCACAATTTTGCCCCCCGGCAAGTGGGCCAGCAACACTATCTGGCCGTCCACTTCCACGTCCAGGATTTCGCCTTCCCACAGGTCGTCCAGTGTAGCGACTTCGACCCACCTGAGCGTCGCGGCCTTAGCCATCGGCGTACCTCACCTCCACGAAGTCCATGGGGCCGATCCCGGCCTCCGCCACCGTCACGTCCGGCGGAAGCACTTTCCCGTTGTGCACCACTTCCATGGGAGCGTCCCTAGGCGGCACCCGAATTCCGATGGCGTGGGCCGCCACCTTCTCCGCTACCTGTGCAACCGTGTCGGTGTCTTCCACCGGCACCAGGATGACGACGAAATCGTCCCGAAATGCGGCTGTGAGGGGAACCAGCGCCATCTCTTGCCCTCCTTCCACGTGTATTCGCTCTTGCCTTTTCACGGCCGCCGGCCCCCTCTTGCAACCAGGAGTCGGCGGCCCCTATCTCCTCGATTTACGCGGCCGCCGACTCCGCGCCGTCCTGCTCGAAGGCCCACGCGTAGTCGGTGGCGTCCTTGCCCATGACGTCGGGCGTCAGCCCCATGTAGGCCAGCGCGCCTTCGACGGTGGGAGGCTGAATGTGTCCGGCCAGGAAGCGGTCAATGATGGACATGTGGCCGGCATAGCGCGCCGGGTTGGTCTCGAAGATCCACTTGCAGGGCTCACTACAGAATTGGTAGCGCCGCCCTTCGTAGTCCAGCGTGTAGGGCGCCACATGTCGCTTCTTCGGATCGGCCGGCGTGACGATGGGAATCTGGCAGATGTTGCAGACAACGGGGAAGGTTTGGGGCAGGGTCTTCTCGATTTCCCCGCGCCGCACGTTCTCCGTAATGGTGTCCCACCACACGCCGAAGTTGTCGTTCCAGCCGGGATACTTGGCCTCCAGCCACTCGCGTTCCTCCGGGCTTACGCCGGCGTCAGGGTTCCACCAGACCGTGGGCCGCCAGAACCAGACGCCCAGGTGAATGGCGTGGTGATACCAGTCGAGCTCGTCCAGGAAGATGTCCCAGTACCATGGAAAATCAGTGCCAAAGTCGCGGAACTGGTCCATGAACTGCTTGATGATCCATTCTTCCATAAACTCCTTGAAGGACATACTGCGGTATTCCATGGGCGTGTAATAGTCCATTGAGAGGCCGGTCAGCAGAGCAAAAATGCGCCATGATCGCCAGAACATTATGTCAATCAACCGCTGGACCTCTTCCTTTTTGCCGTGCTGGAGAAAGATTTTCAACGTGGGTTCACCTTGCTGAGCGTGGCGGGCTTCATCTGTCTGAATGCTGGAGATAAGCGCGCCAAACTCCACGTCGCCCACGTGCATGGCATCGGCCGCCATGCCGAGGAACTGCAAGTTAGTAAAGCCGGTCTCAAAGACGAAAGTCAACTGAATAGCCGTGCTCACCGCATCGTTGGCTGTGAACATGTCGTCGAACAGGTGACGGGCAGCAATGGCTCCCCATTCGTTCGTGTGGAAGGTCTTGAGGGCCCAATCGAATTGGGGTGTATGTTCGAGGAGGCCGTAAGGGAAGAAGACCTGTATTTGGCCGTGGCGGGTTTCGTCAAGAGTGCCGTACAAGGCCATGTTTCGCCACGCGGCCGCACGGCCAAAGCGCGCCATGCGCGCTTCACCGATGGAGGCCAGGTATTCGGGAATGGCGATGGCTCCGTAGTGGGCGATAATAGCCGACTTCCATCCCGGGTCAACGTGCTTGAAAAGTTCCGAACGCGCGATAGCCGCCTTTACGGAGTAAACGCTGGTGTCCTTGACCGACTGGTTGCGCACGTACTCCCGATAGGTGACTTTGTAGGGCTCATCCCACGTCCACCAGGCTTCTGTGGGGATGCCGTAACTGTTGGACAATTCCTCGGGGAAAACCTCTTCCTCTTTGACGTATTTGAAGTGCCAGTTCATGTCACGGGCCAGATCGTACCATTCCGACCGTTCCAACTTTGGCATATGCCTCCCTCCTTTCTTCATGTTGCCTGCCGTTCTCGTCGCCAGCCTCACACCAGCTCAATCGAACGAAGTGACCACGAAGCGTCCCGCGTTCTCGAACTCCGACATGGCCTGGAACGCTTCCTGCACCTGGTGGACAGAGATTTCCCGGTAGATCACCGGGTCCAGGTTCACGTCGCCCCGGCTCAACATGCCGAAAAGTGTCACGTACCGTTGGGCCGCCAGCATCAGCGCTCCCCGCAAGGTCACCTCCCGCGCCACCACGGCATCGGCGGGCAAGGGCAAGGTCTCAGCTCCCTTGACCATCAGGCCGGAGAGCACCATGCGCCCCCCGGGGCGCACGGCCAGCAGGGCGCCCACGCCCACTTGTGGGTTACCCGTGGTGTCAATGGCCACGTCAACCGGACCGCCCGCGGCTTCCACAATTTTGTCGGTGAGCTGGGGGTCCTCGCGTTCAGCCTGAACCGTTCCCGCCGCGCCGAGGTTCTTGGCCCGCTCCAACGCCTCAGAGTTCACGTCAACGGCGATGACCTGAGCGCCCGCTTGGGCGGCAATGGCCACGGCCGAAAGGCCAACACCACCGACGCCGGTAACCGCCACCTTTTCGCCCGGCTGCACCTGGGCTTTGTCCACCACCGCGTTGAAGGCAGTGCCCATGCCGCAGCCGGTGATGGCCAGCCAACTCGACTTGTCTTGCAACGCCTCTGGCACCTTAACGAGGTCCGCCACAGAACCGGCAGGCACGCGCATGTACCGCGCATATCCACCGTCGGTGCCAAAACCGGGAATCCAGAGGTGCTCACAAATGTTCGAAAGCCCGTTGCGGCAGAAGAGACAATTGCGGCTGTCTCCGGTGCTGGAAGCCGGGACGACCACCTTGTCCCCTTCTTGCACGCCGTTCACCCCGTTGCCAACGGCTACTACGGTGCCGACGACCTCATGGCCCATGATGATAGGCAACTTGCCGCCGGACCACTCCATGTACATGACCAGCGACGGGTCTCCCCGCCACAGGTGCCAGTCGCTGCGACAGACGCCGCAGGCTTCCACCTCGACAAGCGCTTCGCCTGCTCCCACCTGCGGAACCGGCACCTCCCGCACTTCGACTTTGCCAAACTCCACCAAAACGGCTGCCGGCATCCTGTTGCTCATGCCTCTCCCCCCCGCTTTTTTCATTCGTCTGCTCCAATCATGTTATGAACATCACATATCATGTTGTCTGATATTTCGTTGGCCCTTTCATTGTAGGAAAGGTCTACGCCGTTTTCAAGGACCAAACGGCTCAATTTGTGCGCCAAACAGCTCAATTTCAAGCTGGCTCAAGGGGATACACTTGAGGGGTCGGCACCCAGTCACCGAAGCAAGGGGAGCACGGGATTAAGAGATGAGCCCACGCCGGAAGGCTTCGGCCACCGCTTGGGCCCGGGTGGTGGCCCCCAGCTTCTCGAGCACCGCACGAATGCGCCGCTTCACCGTGGCCTCGCTCCAGTGCATGGCTTGAGCAATTTGCTGGGTTGTCGCTCCATTCGCCATGAGGTACAGCACTTGGATCTCTTCCTCGCTGAGCCCCGAAGCCTGCTGGCTGTGCGCGCGGGCGAGCTGCTCGAAGTAGGCCATCAAGTCGCCGATAAGTTCGGCGCTCAGCCGACGCTCGCCCGCGTAGACAGCCCGAATCGTTTCAGTCAACTCCTCAAAGGCAATGTTCTTGAGCACATAGGCGTGCACCCCGACCTCTAACGCTCTGTACAGGTACGCTTTATCCGCATAGCTGGTGAAAATCACAACTTTCACGTGTGGGTAGAGGCGACGAATGTGGCGAGCGGCTTTGATGCCGTCAGCGTCGCCCAAGCGGATGTCCAGGAGCACCACATCCGGCCGAGCGTTGTGAACACTGGACAGCAACGCCTCGCGAGTAGCCACGTCACCGACGACGGTAATGTCCGGACAACTTTCGAGGAACCTCCGTATTCCCTCTCGAACCACCGGATGGTCATCGGCCACGAGCACGCGAATAGTTGCCACTGGGCCCCCTTCCTACTCGTCAACAGCAAGGGGAACAGTGATCACAACCTGGGTTCCCTGGCCCGGCGAGGAAACGATCTCCACATGGCCACTTATTGCTTGGGCCCGCTCTTGCATTCCCAGCAAGCCGATGTGCGGGCCTTTCCGCTTTACTACCTCCTGCAAGTCGAAGCCCTGGCCGTCATCTTGGACGGTGACACGCAAGTGGGGCGGGGTGAAATCCAGCGTCACACGTGCTTCACGGGCACGGGCATGAGCGGCAGCATTGTGAAGGGCCTCCTGGACGACGCGGTAGACGGCAAAGCTAACGGGTGGGGAGAGTCGAACCGGCGTGCCAAGCACCTCGACTCGACACTTCAAGCCGGTTGACGCTTCATAGCGAGTAACGTACTCGATGATCGCCGGGACAAGTCCCACGGCCGCCAACGTTACAGGGTGCAAGTCGTAGATGACCCAGCGGATTTCCTTCTCGGCAAGCTGTGCCGTCCTTTCGGCTTCCTCCAGCAGGGTGCGGGCCTGATCCGGCTGCGAGAGGAGCAGGGTTTGGGCCGCCCGTACGAGGTAGAGCAGACCAGTAATCTGTTGGACAACACTGTCGTGAAGGTCGTGAGCGATGCGGGCACGCTCGGCTTCTTGAATCTCTAACAAGCGCCTGACGAGCCTGTTTCTGCGGGGCATCAAGGCGTGCTCCTGCCCCTCCTGCCCTTCTTGAAGGGCTGATGACGCTTTTCCTTCAGGGTGAAGGGCCTTTTGCGACGTCGTCTCAAGGGCAGCCCACTGCTCGTACAGGCGGGCAGCCTCGATGGCCGTGCCGATGATCTGCCCGGACACAGCCAATTCTTCGATCAACTCGTTCCAGAGCGCATCCGGCTTGCGGCTGGCCACGTGAAGGAGACCAACAGGTTTTTCTCCCGCTCGCAGGGGAACACTCAGGGATGAGCGAAAACCCTCCTGCTCACATTGGTCGAAGGGACAGGTTGCGGGGTCGGCAATCAGGGGCTGATTGTTGACCACAGCGAGGCTGCAAAAGCCCCGCTTCAACGGCAAACAGGCCTCATGCGCCACGAAGGTGGAGGAGACGCCCCGAGAGGTCCACAGTATCAGGTTGTCATTCTCGACGAGGCGAATCTCACCAGCTTCCAGCCCGGTCGTTTCCAGAACGGTATCCAGCACGCGCTCCAGCATGGAGCGCAACCCCAGCGTCCAATCAGCGGCCCGACTGACCGCTTCGAGCACCCGCCACTTGCGCGCCTCCATCTGGGGAAAATCGGCCACTCCCGCGTCCCGCACCCTCACGGCTCCTGCCTCTCCCTTCAGTCGTCCACCCTGGCCCGAACACGAGCGCCTTACCAGCCCAAGCCCCTCCCTCTTACCCCTTTCGGCCCCCTGCCACACCCACCGATGCGATCGAGGCCCTGTCGCCGTCAACATGTGCAGAGCCCTTTCGGCAATTGAAGCGGGAGAAAAGGCGGAGACAATAATGTCTGATGACTGGATGAGCTGAAATCAGTATACACTGGCTTCAAGGGAATGTCAACACGGAATTTGAATTGCCCTGCCCGTGAGAAGCGGCTAAAATAGCGAAAACCGCGCGGCTGCCAAAATCCCGTTGTAGACGGTAGGGGCGAAGCGGCGTGTTGGCCGACGTAGGGTTGTACCCTTTGAGAGCGCCGTGATATTATACCTCCGTAGCGTGGTACGGT
>WFWG01000007.1 GCA_015491235.1 Ardenticatenaceae bacterium | reverse complement strand
CCGCCTGCCGGCCGCCCTGGCCGGGATAGCGCTCGTGGGCTTGCTCTGGGCCGGTCGGAGCGTACTGGGGCGGGATGTGGCCCTGGGTGCGGCCTTTTTCGTGGCCCTCTCCCCTGCGCTGGCCTTTTTCTCGCGCCAGGCCAGCGAGGTGAGCTTCGCGGCCCTGTGCGCCCTCTGGTTCGTGCTGGCCCTGGCGCGCTACGTCCGGCGGCCGTCGCGAACTGGAGCCTGGCACGTGGCCCTGGCGTTGGCGCTGGGCTTGACCAGCGGCCCCGGCTTTTGGGCGGTGTTGGCTGCTGGGGGACTCTACGCCGCCTACCTGTGGCGCCGCTTCGTGCGCCACGGGGACGAAACCTGGGAGCAGGTGCTGGAGGCCTGGCAGCGCGCCCAGCCGGACCGCTACCGCCTGTTGGCCGCTGTGCTTGGCGTGGTGGCGGTGGTCAGCACGGCTGGCTTCACGAATCCCTCCGGGCTGATGGGGGCGCTGGCCCTGCCGGCCCGCTGGGGACAGGCGGTGCTAGGCGCCGGAGCGCCGCTGGTGGTGCCCTTCTCCGTTACCACGTTCCTTTACGAGTGGCCGCTGCTCCTCTGGGCCACGGTGGGGGCAGCCCTCTGGAGCGTGCAACGCCCTCATCTGGCTCGTTTTCTGCTGGTGTGGGCTTTCGCCACTTTCGTGCCGGCCTCCCTCACCAACAGCGGGTGGGCTGGCGGCGTGGCCCACACCGTGTTGCCGCTGACTCTGCTGGCCGGCGCTGGGCTGGCCGCCCTGGCCCGCAGCCTGGCAAGGGAAGCGCGCCTGGAAGTGGAGGGACTGTACACGGCGGCCGGCCTGGTGGTGGCCTTTTTTGCCTGGCTCAACCTGGTGGGCTATTCGTTGAAAGGGACCTCCGTCCTGGCGTGGTTGAGCTTTGGGGCGGTGTTGCTGTTGGGCGGAATCCTGGTCCTGGTGGGCACGCTGCACGGCCTGGAGAGCGCCCTGCGGGTGGCCGGAAGCGTGCTGTTGGCCGCCTCTGCCTTTTGGGCACTTCACACGGGTTGGCAACTGGCCTACAACCACGCCTCCGACCCGCGCGAGCCGCTGGTGGTGGGCGCCACCGACGTGGACGTGCGCTACCTGCCCCGCTTCCTGCGCCAGGTCTCGGAAGTGCGGGCCGGCCACCCGGATAAGCTGCCGATCGCCGTGCAGCGCACCTTGGGGCCGGTGCCCCGCTGGTATTTGCGCGATTTCCTGGACGTGCGCACGACCGAGGGGAGCCATCCCGACCAGCCCACGGTCGTGCTGCTGGAGGCCGCCGAGCCGGCCCCGCCGGGGTGGATTGGCCAGCGCGTGCGGCTGGGGCTGGCGTGGCAGTGGCCGGGTCTCACGGGGCCAAGTCTGGTCCGCTGGCTCATCTACCGCGAGGCGCCCGGGCTGACGGGGGTGGAGAGTATACTGTACATAGCCGTTACCCCGTCCAACACAGCGAGGTGACCATGACCCAACTGCCGCTCTTCCAACATCAGGTTGAACGTCCCCGCCTGGACCCGGCGCAACCGTACCGGGAACGGTTGGCCCATTTGCTTGCCGGTGACCTGGACTTTCACGAAGCTGACAGCACATACGCCACTCATGCCCTTCATGCTTTTCCGGCCAAATTCCCGCCTCAACTTCCACGCCTTTTTATCCGGGAACTCACCAAACCGGATGACGTCGTCTTCGACCCGATGGTGGGATCGGGAACAACGCTGGTAGAGGCGGTGTTGGCGGGTCGTCGGGCCGTTGGGAGCGACATTGATCCGCTTGCGCTGCGGTTGTGTCGAGTCAAAGTCACCCCACTGCCTCTCGACGAGGTGATACGGTTCGGTGTGGCCGTGTGCCGTCAGGCTGAGCGGATGGTACAGGAACAACCTGCGCAGGTGGAGGCGCTGGTCCAACAGCGGTTCGACGACAGGACACGGGCATTCGTTGAATACTGGTTTTATCCTCGGACAATTTTAGAACTCATGGCGCTCGTAACGGCTATTGAAGCAATAGAGCCTGAGGATGTGCGCGCGTTTCTCGAAGTGACGTTTTCCGGCATTATTGTTACCAAGTCTGGAGGCGTCTCACGGGCCCGTGATCTCGCCCACACACGCCCTCACCGGGTGCTCGACAAGCCTCCCCGCTCGGCGTTTGAGGCGTTTCGCCAGCGCTTGCGCAAGAACGTGGAGGCCCTGGCGGCGCTCGCTCATTGTGCCCCTCGGGTGGAATTGTACGAAGCCGACGCCCAAGCGCTCCCTCTCGAGGATGAAAGCGTTGACCTGATTGTGACCTCTCCGCCGTATGCGTCCAACGCCATTGACTACATGCGGGCGCACAAATTCTCGCTCGTTTGGTTTGGCTACCCGCTCGACACCCTGACGGCGGTGCGGAAAGCCTACATTGGGGGCGAGTCGGTTGCCAACTTTCACTTCGAAGAGCTGCCGCCGCTGGCCGACGAGGTTGTGAAGCGAATAGGGAAAAAGGACGAAAAGAAAGCGCGGGTGTTACACCGATACTACTCGGAGATGACGCGCACGCTGAAGGAAATGTATCGGGTGTTGAAGCCAGCCAAGGCAGCCATCGTTGTCGTTGGCACGTCTGTTATGCGGGGTGAAGATACGTTGACTCACAAGTGCCTAGCGGCCATCGGCGAGGCAATTGGTTTCGACGTAACAGGTATAGGAGTGCGCCGGCTCGACCGAAACCGCCGCATGATGCCGGCCCGCCACGGGAAAAAGGAGACACGTATCGAACATCGGATGCACGAGGAGTACGTGCTTGGCCTGTACAAGCCGGGGTATATCCACACACTGGTGGAGAACCGCCGGCTTCGCGACATCAGCGATCTCCCGTTTGATTTGATACTGTGAGGTGAGGTCCTTATGACGACTGCCTCTCACACGGTTCCCGAACAAGCAAGACGACCTGAATGGCTCGACATCCCACTCCTGCGGTTGCGGGCGCTCGACTGGGTGGTGGTGGCCTTTGGCCTGGTGGTGCTGGCCGCCGTCCTGACGCGCTTCTGGGACCTGGGCTCGCGGGCCCTGCACCACGACGAGAGCTTGCACGCCGTTTTCTCTTACTACCTTTACACCGGCCTCGGCTACCGCCACGACCCGCTGATGCACGGCCCCTTCCTCTTCCACTTCACGGCGCTCATCTTCTGGCTCTTCGGCGACAGCGACTTCACCGTGCGCGTGGGGCCGGCCATCTTCGGTGTGGCGCTGGTGGCCTTCCCCTGGCTGCTGCGCGACTACTGGGGGCGCCGGGGGGCGCTGATTGCCGCCTTCCTCACGCTGATTTCGCCCTCTGTGCTCTACTACTCGCGCTTTATTCGCCACGACATCTTTGCTATCGTGTGGTCGGTCGTCATCGTGTACGCCATCGTCAAGTACCTGGACGAGGGGCGTGACCGCTGGCTGGTGCTGCTGGGCGCCGGCATGGCCCTCAGCTACTCGACCAAGGAGACCTCGTACATCTTGAGCGTGGTGCTGTGGTCCTTCCTGCTCCTCGTGGTCACCTTTCAGTACATGAGTGGTTTGCGAGACCTGCGCCAGTCGCGCGCCTGGCACCTGGTCGTGGTGAAGGCGGGCCTGCTGGCCCCCTTCCTGACGGCACTGGTGGTGCAAGTCCTCATCGGCGACGTGCTCGGCCTGGGTTGGAAGGCGCTCGACTACTCCCAGGCGGGCATTGTGCGCAGTGGTGCGGTTTTTGTGGTGCTCTTCGCCCTTGGGCTGGCGATGGGCAGCCTGCTCTTCGACACGACCCGCTTCGCCACAGTGGCCTCGGTCTTCTACGTCATCTTCATTCTGCTCCACACCACCTTCCTGACCAACGGGGCCGGCATTGCCACCGGCTTCGTGGGCGCGCTGGGCTACTGGCTGGAACAGCACGACGTGCGGCGCGGTGACCAACCCTGGTACTACTACCTGCTGCTCCTCTGGCTCTACGAATACCTGGTGTTGCTGGTGGGGTTGGTGTGGGGAAGCTGGACCCTGCTGCGGGGACGGCACGGCCCGGTGCTCGAG
>WFWG01000006.1 GCA_015491235.1 Ardenticatenaceae bacterium | reverse complement strand
GGGTGGAACCCCCTGCCGGGGGGGCGTGGGGGGTGTCCCCCTGGGGCACAGCGTTGGCTGCGCCCCTACATCCTTTTGTCGTTCGCACAACGCCCAACTGCGTAAGTCCTGCGAGGAGGGAAAGTCATGGACTTTAGCTTGATGACGCCCAAGCACTGGTTGTTTCTCATCAGCATTCTCGTGTTTCTCAACGTCATCGTTTATGGCTGCTTTCTGCTCTTCTGGTTTGGCCGCCTTTGCCTGGGGTGTTGAGGAGGAAACCAATGGCCCGAATCCTGGTAGTGGACGACGAAGCAGACGTGCTCGAGTACAGTTGTGAACTCCTGCGTGCCCTGGGCCATGAAGTGGAGGCCGTCTCCTCGGCTGAACGAGCGCTGCTGCGCTTGCACCGTCACACGTTCGACCTGGTGCTGACGGACTTCAGCCTCCCCGGCCTCAACGGCGTGGAACTGGCCAGGGTGGTCAAGAAGCAGGCGCCCACGACGCTGGTGGGCATTGTGAGCGGGTGGGAGTCGTCCGACCAAAAGGAAGCCGTCGAACAAGAGGTGGACTTCGTTCTACCCAAACCCTTCACGTTGAAGGATCTCCAGCGCGTGGTGGAAGCGCAATTGAAGCGCAGGGAATAAAAAGAGCGGCGGGAGCCTTTCCGCCGCTCCAGGCGCCCCCGGTAGGATTCGAACCTACGGCCTAGGCCTTAGGAGGGCCTTGCTCTTCCGCTGAGCTACGGGGGCTTATCCAGCGCAATTATAGCCCCTCTCCTCTTGGCCGTCAATATGACTTCCCGCCCGTGCTACTGGTGGCAGCGGGTTGCCGACTCCCTTACAGGGGCAGATCGTACGACCAGATGAAGCGGATGTTTTTCTCGCGCAGGTAGGCTTCCACTTCAGGCCGGCAGTCGTAGGCCACGAACAAAAGCACGGCCGGCAGGCCCTCCTGCTTCTCCAGGGAGGCCGCCAGCTTCAAAAAGCGGTCCACTTCCTTCTTGGAAGGGCGCACCTTGGCCTCCCCCAGGATGAGCACCCGCTGGCCGTTGCGGCGCCCGTAGCCGAAGATGTTCACCTGCCGCTCCCGGTCGCCCACGCGCACGTATTGGCGCACCAGCTTCCCCTCCACCTCGATGCCCTCCTGGCGCAACAGGGCGGGCAAGGCGCGCATGGCCCGGTCCTCCAGGGTGTAGCCCACGGCGTTGGAGACGCCCTCCACGCGCTCCCGGGTAAGCCGGTGCTCTTCGGCCAGTTGACGCAGTTCCTCCTCCGGGCGCTTCTGGGCTTCGGCCAGAGCGCGCACTTCCGCTTGGGTCTGCTTCTGGATCTCGACGAGTTCGGCTACGGTGGCCTCGAGGCGATCCAAGCGCCCCTCGGAACGGCGCTGGGCCTCGGCCAGGGCGCGCACTTCTGCTTGGGTCTGCTTCTGGATCTCGACGAGTTCGGCTACGGTGGCCTCGAGACGGTCCAAACGCCCCTCGGAACGGCGCTGGGCTTCGGCCAGGGCGCGCACTTCGGCTTCCGTGCGCTTCTGGGCTTGGGTGAGTTCGTTGATGGCACCCCACACGCGCTCGAACTCGGCGCCCATGCGCTCTTCGGTGCGCTTCTGGGCCTCGGCCAGTTCGGCCACGACGGCCCTCAACTCGTTGAACTCCGCCTTGGTGACCTGGTCTTCCAGGCGCTGGAACTGCTCCTCCAGCACCTCCAACAACGACAGGAAGGCTTCCCGCGAGGCGGGGTCCATCTGTTCCAGTTTGCGCAGCAGGCGCACCTTAAAGGCCATTGTTCCTCTCCTGCGGGCAGTTTTCCGCGCGTTGGGCGCCGGAATTGTACCCCGTTTGGGGGTCAGTCGCAAATTGGGGGACGTCCTCCCTTGAGGGCGAGCCCCGTCTCCCGCAGGGCTCTCCGGTCTTTGAGGTGCGGCGCACTTTCAAAGTTCAACGTGCGTCGCACCTTGCCCCTCATCTTAAGCTGGCACCGTCCCTGGCTACCACGAATTTCTCCTCTCGAGGCGCGGAAAATAGTGAAGCACTGGGCGGCGAAGCCGCCCCAGTGCTTCACTATTTCTTTCCCCTTTTCGAAAGCACACCTCGGTTTACGAAACCAGGCCGATGAGGAAGTTGAGCGTGTGCCAGTAAAGGCGATAAACGGGCGTTGGCCAGCGGCTGGTGGGCAGGATGGGTGGAAACGAGCTGGCCCCCGGCTGGTCGAAGCGGTTGTTGTCGCCCGAGCCGTCCCACAAAATGTCGGCGCCGGGAATGCCCAGCTCGCGTACCGCCGGGTCGGGGTCGTAGCCGTTGTTCTCCAGCACGTTGTCGTGAATCCAGTTGTCCTCCGGGTTGGGGCCCACGTCAATCTCGTTCTCGTCGAAGCCGATGGCCAGGTTGAAGACGGCGATGCCAGCCGTCTTGTTGCCCCGAATCACGTTGCCGTAGACCTCATTCTGGTCAGCGGCCAGAATCAACATGCCCACTCCCGAGGGCACCAGGGCGGCCAACGAGTCGGGTGGCGCGAAGTTCTCACCGTTGTTGTTCTCGGAGATGTTGTTGTACACCTTGCCGTCCAACGAGACCTTCGACTCGAGCTGTGGCAGCAGGTCGAGGAAGATGCCCAGCGCGTTGTCGTAAGCGTGGTTGTTGTACACCTCGAACGTTACGGTGTTCTCCACCTCAATGCCGATGACGTTGCCGTAGGCCACGCTGTCCCGGATGACGACGTTCTCGCTCTGCCCGGCGTAGATGCCAGCGTCGTTCACGCCCGTGACCGTGATCCGCTCCATCAGCACGTCCGTGGAGTGAACCGGGTAGACGCCATATGTGCCAGTGTTCTCAGCGAAAAGGTCGTGCAAGTAGACGCCGCGCGCCCCCTCCACCAGCACGCCATTGTCCGTGTAGTTGCGCACCTGGAAGAAGGCCATCTCGAATCCATTGCCGGAAGCGATCACGCCGTCAGCCAGTTTGTTCTGGCCGTCCAGGATAGGCCATTCGCCCCGCTCGTTGGGCACACCGCGCAGGGTAATGTTGCTCACGTCCACCACCACGCGCTCGTGGTAGACGCCGTAGGGCACTTCCACCACGTCGCCGGGCTGGGCCTGATCCACCACCTCCTGAATCGTCTGGCCGGGCTGAACGACGAGCTTCCGAGGCCCCCGCTCCGCTGGCAGGGCCGCCGGTTGGCGCGAGTTCACCTGGGCCACGATCTCACGGGCCGGGTTCTCCAGGCGGGGCACCACCGGCAGGCCCGAGGGCACCCGCTCGGGCACTTCGGGCAGGTTGGACTCGTCGGTGAGGGCGTACAGGAAGGCGATCAGGTCGGACTTCTCCTGCTCGGTGAGTTCAAACCCCACCACGAAGGGGTCCACGTTCTCCACACCTCGAGCGCGGCCGCCGCCCTGGGCGTAGAAGTCTATCACTTCCTCCAGCGTCTGGAAGACGCCGTTGTGCATGTAGGGAGCTGTCAGGGCAATGTTGCGCAGCGTGGGCACCTTGAAGGCTCCGTCCTGGCCGTCAGGAGCAACGCCGGCCCGGCCGGGGTCGTGTGGCAGGCCAGGCACGTCGGGCACGCCAATGACGCGGAAGGTGTCACTGGCAAAGGTGGGCGGAATGTGGCACTCGAAACAGCGGGTGGCGGCCGAGCGGAAGAGTGTAAGCCCCCGGCGCTGGGCAGGCGTCAAGGCGTTGCGGTCACCGGCCGCGTAGCGGTCGAAGGGGCTGTTGTTGGTGATGAGCGTGCGCTGAAAGGCGGCCAGCGCGCGCTGAACGTTCTCCACCGTCACGGCCTCCTCGCCGCCGCCGAAGGCGCGGTCGAAGAGTTCCACGTACTCGGGGATGGCACGCAGTTCCGTCACCATCTGTTGGGGGTCGGCGCCCATCTCGTCGGGATGGGTCAGGGGAACCAGAGCCTGATCCTCCAGGGAAGTGGCCCGCCCATCCCAGAAGAGGAAGCGCGCGTAGCCCACGTTCCAGAGGGTGGGCGTGTTGCGCGCCAGTTCCACGCCGCCGCGCCGGTTAGGGCCGACCCCCGTGCCGCCAGCACCGATGGCGCGGGGCAACCCGTCCGAAAAGCCGTAATCGGGCAGGTGACAGGTGGCGCAGGAGATATCGTTGTTGGTCGAGAGCACCGGGTCGAAGAAGAGCAGCCGGCCCAACTCGACTTTCTCCGGCGTGGTGGGGTTGTCAGGGGGCTCGTTGAGGGGCGGGAACTCGCGCTGGAGTCCCGAAAACGAAGGCTCTACGCTGCGGGCGCCGGCGCCGTACTGGTCCGGCGGCACGGCAGGGTCGCGCGGCACGGGGCGCATGGCCGCCACCAGGAGCAAAAGCACCAGCAACAGCACGATGGCGACGGCGGCACGGACAAACCAGGTGCGGCAGGTGACCATAAGCTCCTCCTCGAGCGCCTTGAAATCCGTTCCTCCTCAACTCGTGCTCCTAGCGGAGCGTCATCAGAAACGCCACCAGGGCGTCGAACTCCTCGCCAGTCATCTTTTTGCCCAGGTCGGCGGGCATAGCGTTGGGAAACCCCTCCACCACGTAGTCACCCGGCCGCAAGATGGAGAGTTCGATGTAGCGGCGGGCGTCCAGGCCCGGCACGCGCGTTCCAGCGCGTGTGGCGATGCCGGCCAGCGAGGGACCAACGATGACGGTGTCGGGCGTAAGGGCATGACAGGCCGCGCAATGTTGTTGGAAAACCCGTCTTCCCAGCGCAATCACAGGATCGGGGGAGGGAGTCGGCGTTTGTGGTGTTGTGGGCGCACGACACGCGGCCAGCAGGAAACCGGCCAGGAAGACCAGGAGGTAGCGTGCAGGTTTGAGGGCAGCTATTCGCGTACAGGGACGGGTCACCGGTGTTTCCTCGAACTCACGTGGTTTGTCGGTAGGCCTCGAGCACGTTGGGCAACCGGCTGATGCGGTGCAGGATGCGCGAAAGTTGGGATGCGTCCTTGATTTCCAGCGTGGCCGTAATGACGGCGCTGTGGTTCTTCTTGTTGGTGACCGCGCTGGCCGAGCGCATGTTCACCTTCTCCTTGGCCACAATGTCAGCGATGTCGCGCAAGAGCCCACCCCGGTCGAAGGCCCGCACGGTAATCACCACGGGGTAGACTTGTTCCTCTTCACCCCATTCCACCTCGATGAGCCGTCCCGTCTGCGCCTTGTTGAGCACGTTGGGACACGTTCGGCGGTGAATGGTGATGCCGTGGCCCTTGGTGATGTAGCCCACGATCTCCTCACCGGGCACAGGGTTACAACAGCGGGCAAGGCGCGTCATAATGTCGCCCACACCTCGCACGCGCACGCCGGAAGAAGTCGAAGACGGCTTCTTCTTGGCCTTGGTAGTGAACTCAGCTTCCAAGCTGCGACGGGCCAACTCCTCCCGTCGCTGGTAATCCAGGGCCCGCGTGGCCACCGACTGGGCGCTGATGTCACCGTATCCAATAGCAGCCAGGAAGTCGTCCACGTTGTCGTAGTTGTTCATGCGGGCCAACTTTTCGATGTTCTCGAACTCCAGCCCCAAGCGCTTGAGTTCCCGCTCCAGCAACTCCCGTCCCTGCTGAATGTTGAGCTCGCGGTCCTGTTTGCGGAACCACTGGCGAATCTTGCTGCGGGCGCGTTGGGTCTTCACGTAGCCCAGATGAGGGTTGAGCCAATCGCGGCTGGGCCCGCCCCGTCGGGCGGTAATGATTTCCACCTGGTCGCCGTCCTTGAGCTGATAGTTGAGGGGCACCAGTTGGCCGTTGACGCGGGCGCCCCGGCAGCGGTGGCCCACCTCGGTGTGAATCAAGTAAGCGAAGTCAATGGGGGTGGAGCCGGCCGGCAACTCCTTGATGTCGCCCTTGGGCGTGAAGACCAGCACCCGTTCCGGCAGCACGTCGGTTTTGACCGAGTCGAGGAACTCTTGCGCGTCGGTAACCTCCTGCCGCCACTCCAGGAGAGCGCGGAGCCAGCGGATCTTCTCCTCCAGGAAGCGGTCGCGGTGTTTGAGTTCCTCCTTGTAGCGCCAGTGCGCCGCAATGCCGTACTCGGCCAAGTAGTGCATTTCGTGAGTGCGGATCTGGACTTCCAGCGGTTTGCCCTCAGGCCCCACTACAGCCGTGTGGAGCGACTGGTAGTTGTTCTCCTTGGGGTTGGCGATGTAGTCGTCAAACTCGCCCGGAATAGGCCGCCAGAGGCTGTGGACGATGCCCAAGGCCGCATAACAATCCTTCACCGTGTCCACGATGACGCGCACGCCGTGGACGTCATAAATCTGCTCGAACGTGCGCTCCTTGCGGCGCATTTTCTTGTAGATGCTGTAGAGGTGCTTGGGCCGTCCAGTAATTTCGGCCTTAATGCCTTCCCGCTCCAGGTGTTGCCTCAAAATGGCGATTACCTTTTGGATGTAACGCTCCCGCTCCTCTCGCCGCTCGGCCAGCTTGGCGGCCAGTGTCTCGTACATCTCCGGCTCCAGGTATCGGAAACACAGGTCCTCCAGTTCCCACTTGATCTGCCAGATGCCCAGGCGGTTGGCCAAGGGGGCGAAGATGTCCAGCGTCTCGCGGGCAATGCGGATTTGCTTCTCGCGGGGCAAGGCGTAGAGCGTGCGCATGTTGTGCAGCCGGTCGGCCAGCTTGATGAGCACCACGCGCACGTCCTCGGCCATGGCCAGGAACATTTTGCGCAGGTTCTCGGCGTCCTGGTTGTCCAGCTCGCGCCCCCGGTGGCCGGTAAGCTGGTTGATCTGGCCCAGCTTGGTGACGCCATCCACCAGGCGGGCCACCTCGTCGCCGAATTCGCGGCGGATGTCGTCGAGGGTCAGGTCGGTGTCCTCGACGGTGTCGTGGAGCAGGCCAGCCACGATGACCGGCGGGTCAATGCGCAGTTCCGCCAGGATGGCGGCCGTTTCCACACAGTGGTTGATGTACGGTTCGCCTGTCTTGCGCTGTTGGCCAGCATGGGCTTGCGCCGCCACCTCATACGCGCGCCGGATGATGTCGGTGTCGTAATCGGGGAAATACCGGGAAACCGTTTCAATTAGCTGCTCAATGCTCGCCATACCCCCTTGCCTTCCTGCTCGAGAACACAACCCGCCGGGGCAGCCGAAGAAACCGGTCGCTCATCTCGCCGACGAAATTGGCCCTTTCCGCCATGAGGCTCAAAATACATGAGTTACGCCGTTCGATGTTGTGCGAACAGCGAAGGAGGAAAAAGGGACTGGGGGGACACCCCCCACGCCCCCCCGGCAGGGGGCTCCATCCCCTGCACTCCCGGAGTAAGGGCACAGCGGCGCTCCGTCCCTGCTGGCAAAATCTTTCTCGAAAGCAACCGCGTAACTCCTGTCAAAATAACACCCCGCAACAGAAATTATACGCGGGCAGGCGAGAGTGACAAAGTGAAAGCAGGCCAACAACTCCTTCCGAGAAGGACAACAAGGCAGAATGCGGTGCTGGCGGCACAGTGGAGCCTCTTGGTGCTCTGCGTCGCTGCGCTCGTGTTCGGGTCCCTGGCCGTCCGTTACTGGCCCCAGCGTCCCGACGGGGACGCCACCGCCCTGGCCGAGTTCTCCGGCAAACTGGTTGAACATCCCACGGCAGCTCGCCTGGGGCTGCTGGACGTGCGCCACGCCTTCTGGTACAACCTGGCAGGCGCGGCCCTGGCCGTGTGGGCGCTCAATGAGCTTCTCGCCACCCCCTTGCGCTTCGACCGTTCCAGTCTGGCACGCGCCGCCCTGTTGAGCAGCGGCTTGCTCTGGCTGACCGGCTGGGGATGGACGCAGAGCACCGGCTGGTGGGGGGACCTGTTCCTCGCGCCGGGCCAGTCTGGGCTCGCGGGGACCTCGGGCGACCTGGAAGTCACCTTCCAGGAATTCCTCGTTCCGCCGGCCCCGTCGGGACCTGGCCGGGCCCTCTCCATGCGGGTTGCCGTGAACGGAAAGCCCGTCGAAATCGCCGTTCGCCGCCCGTACCGACAGGGCGGTTGGCGCGTCGAGCCTCACTGGTACGGGGGCGTGGTGCAACTCGACGGCGCACCGCCGCTCTACTTTGGCCGGAGTGAATCGCGGGCGATCCTCCTCTCCGACGGTCGCCGGATAGTCGTCACACTCGACATGGAAACGCTGACCGTCTCCACCGCCCCGCCGGTGCCGGTTACGGTCATTTGGTTTGCCGTCGTGCGCGCCGCCTACGACCCAGGCCGGCCACTGCGCCAGGTTGGCCTGCTGGGACTGATTGCTTCGGGGGCGGCATTTGTCATCACCGGGGGAAACAGGGTATACTTGTCATCACTCCTTTATCGGAAGAGGCGGAGAAAACCAGGAGAGGTGCGCCATGTCGGCTGATGCCCTGCTGGCCGCGCTGGCCCAACTGTACCCGCCTGACCGCTTGCTCTTGCACCGCGCCCAGTTGCTCCCCTACGAGTCCGACGCCCTGACAGCCTTCCGCGCCCGCCCCCTCGCCGTGGTGCTTCCCGAACGCGCCGAAGAGGTCATCGAAACGGTGCGCCTGTGTGCCCGCGAGGGCGTCCCGTTCGTGGCGCGGGGCAGCGGCACCAGCCTTTCCGGCGGCTCGCTGCCCGTCGAGGGGGGCATTGTCATCGCCATGAACCGCCTGAACCGCATTCTGCGCCTCGACCCCGATGAGCGCATCGCCGTGGTGGAGCCGGGGGTAGTCAACCTGGCCGTTTCCCAGGCGGCCGCGCCCTACGGCCTCTACTACGCTCCCGACCCCTCCAGCCAGCCCATCTGCACCATTGGCGGCAATGTGGCCTTCAACTCCGGCGGCGCCCACTGCCTCAAGTACGGCATGACCAGCAACCACGTGCTGGGTCTCAAGGCCGTCCTGGCCGACGGCGAGGTGGTGGAACTGGGCGGCGAGAGCCTGGAACACGTGGGGCCCGACCTGGTGGGGCTTTTCGTGGGCCACGAGGGGCTCTTCGGCGTGGTGCTGGAAGTGACGTTGCGCCTGCTCCCCAAGGTGGAGGCGTACCGCACGGTGCTGGCGGCCTACACGTCGCTGGAGGCGGCCGGCAACGCCGTGGGCATGGTGGTGGCGGCCGGCCTGCTGCCCGGCGCCATGGAAATCATGGACCGCCTGGCCATCGAGGCCGCCGAGGCGGCCGTCCAGGCTGGCTACCCGCGCGACGCGGCCGCCGTGCTCATTGTGGAGTTGGAGGGCGAGGAGCCCCAAGTCACCGCGGAGTTCGAGTTGCTGATGGAGGTCATCGAGCGCTCCGGCGCCTACGAGGTTCGCGTGGCCCAGACGGAGGACGAACGGGTGCGCATCTGGAAGGGGCGCAAGGGGGCCTTTTCCGCCGTGGGCCGCCTGAGCCCCGACTACGTGGTGCAGGACGGCGTCGTGCCACGGGCCCGCCTGGGCGAGGCCCTGGCCGAGATCGAGCGCCTCAGCCGCGAGTACAGCCTGCGCGTGGCCAACGTTTTCCACGCTGGCGACGGCAACCTGCACCCGCTCATCCTCTACGACGGGCGGGAGCCAGGCGCCCTGGAGCGGGCCGAGGAGCTGGCCGGTGAGATTCTGGAAATGTGCATTCGCCTGGGCGGCTCCATAACCGGCGAGCACGGCGTGGGCATGGAGAAGCGCCGCTTCCTGGCCGACATGTTCAGCGAGGCCGACCTGGAGACTATGCGCCGTATCCGCCGGGCGATGGACCCCCACGAGCTGGCAAACAGGGGCAAGATGTTTCCATGAACGGGAGGAGCGACCGTGACCACCTACCGCCCCGCTGACGTGGCCGAACTTCAGGAGATCGTGCGCGCCCACGAGCACGTCGTCGTTCGCGGGCGGGGCACCAAGCCCGCTCTGGTGCCGCCGGCAGATGGTGCGGCCGTCGTCGAGACCACCGCGCTGACGGGCGTCCTGGAGTACGAGCCGCAAGAGTACACCTTCACCGCCAGGGCCGGCACGCCCGTGGCCGAAGTGCAGCGCATGTTGGCCGAGCACGGCCAGTACCTGCCCTTCGACCCCCCTTTCGCGAACGCTGGCGCCACGCTGGGCGGCACCGTGGCGGCTGGCCTCAGCGGCCCCATGCGCTACCGCTACGGGGGCGTGCGGGATTTCATTCTGGGCGTGCGCTTCGTGGACGGCGAGGGGCACCTGGTGCGCGGCGGCGGCAAGGTGGTTAAGAACGCGGCCGGCTTCGACCTGCCCAAGCTGATGGTGGGCAGCGCCGGGCGGCTGGGTGTTCTCGTGGAGGTGACGTTCAAAGTCTTCCCCCGTCCCCGCGCTTATGCCTCCTGCTGCGCCCCCTTTGCTACGCTTGACGCCTGTCTTCAGACCCTCTTCGACGTGTGGAGGCGACCGCTGGACCTGGAGGCCGTTGACCTGGAGCCCACAGAGCGCGGCATGACGCTGTGGGCGCGCATTGGGGGCCTGGAGCAGGCTTTGCCGCCCCGGCTGGAGCGCCTGCGCCACCTGCTGGGGGAGGCAAACGTCGAGGTGTGGCAGGGTGCCGAGGAGGAGGCTCGGTGGGAGGAGGCCCGCGAGTTCCGCTGGGCGCCCGAGGGGTGGACGCTGGTCAAGGTGCCGCTCACGCCCAAGCGCATCCCAGCCGTGGAGGAGCGCTTGGCTGCCGTTGAGAACAGCCGCCGCTACAGCGTGGGCGGCAACGTGCTCTGGCTGGCTACGCCGGCGTCTCCTGCCAGCCTCGACGCGCTGCTGCGGGAACTGGGACTGGCCGGGGTCGTGATTCGCGGGGCGGCCGAAGCCCCCTTCATCGGGAGCCGCAAGGGGCTGAACTTTGCCCGTCGGGTGAAGAGCGCGCTGGACCCACAAGCTCGCTTTCCGGAGGTGTAAATGCAACACCGCATTCCCGCCGAACGTCTGGGCCCGCTGGGGCCTGTCATGGCCGACGCTGTTACAGCCTGCGTCCACTGTGGCTTCTGCCTGGCGGCCTGTCCCACCTACCGGCTGCTGGGCGAGGAGATGGACTCCCCGCGCGGCCGCATCTTCCTGATGAAGGCCGTGCTCGAGGGCGAACTGGAGGCCGAAGAGGCCATGCCCTACGTTGACCGCTGCCTGGGCTGCGAAGCCTGTGAGCCGGCTTGCCCGTCGGGGGTGGCCTACGGCCACCTGTTGATGGCCTTCCGCGAGCACGTCGGCGAGCGCCGAGGGGATTCGCTGGCTGGGCGGCTGCGGCGGCTGGTGGCGAGCCAGACGTTGCCCTACCCCGGGCGTTTCAAGCTGGCGGTGACGGCCGGCCGCGCCTTCAAGCCGCTGGTGAGCCGGGTACCTCTTCCCCTGAAGGACGCTCTCGCCCTGGTTCCCGACACGCTGCCCTCGGCCCCGCCGCTCCCCGAGGTCTACCCCGCCCAAGGCCAGCGCCGGGCGCGGGTGGCGCTGCTGGTGGGGTGCGTCCAGCGCGTGCTGGCGCCGGAAATCAACTGGGCCACCGTGCGGGTGCTGGCGCGCAACGGGGTGGAAGTCGTAATTCCTCGCGAACAGGGGTGCTGTGGGGCGCTTTCCATGCACATGGGCGCCGCCGACCAGGCCCGCCAGCTCGCCCGCCACAACTTCCACCTCTTTCCCGACGACGTGGACGCTGTGATCACCAACGCGGCCGGTTGCGGTTCGGGCATGAAGGCTTACCCGCTCCTCTTCCGCGGCCACCCCGAGGAGGCGCGGGCCGAAGCGTTCGCGCGCCAGGTGCGCGACGTTCACGAGTTCCTGGCGGAGCTGGGCATCGAGGCTCCGCCGCCGCTGGCCCGCCCGCTGACCGTGGCTTATCACGACGCCTGCCACCTCGCCAACGCCCAGGGCATTCGCGAGGCGCCCCGCGCCCTGCTGGGCCAGGTGGAGGGGATCACTGTGCGGGAGGTGCCAGAGGGTGAGCTCTGCTGTGGCTCGGCGGGCACCTACAACCTGGAGCAGCCGGAAATTGCGCGGGAGTTGGGGGTCCGCAAGGCTCAGCACATTCTCTCCACCGGCGCGGAGGCTGTGGTGACGGGCAACATCGGGTGCATGGTGCAGATCGCGACGCACTTGCGCCAGCTTGGCCAGCCGCTGCCCGTCTACCACACCGTGCAGGTGCTGGAAATGGCGTACACCTCAAGCCTCCCGGAGGTTCAGAACCTCCGGGAGGCTTGATCAGACCTTCTCGACGATGGTGGCAATTCCCTGGCCCACGCCAATGCACATGGTCGCCAGGCCGTAGCGCACGCCCTCGCGCCGGCGCATCTCGTGAACCAGAGTCGTCAAGATGCGGGCGCCGGAGCAGCCCAACGGGTGGCCCAGGGCGATGGCCCCGCCGTTGACGTTTACCTTCTCGGGGTCCATGCCCAACTCGCGGATGCAGGCCAGGGATTGGGAGGCAAAAGCCTCGTTGAGCTCGACCAGGTCAATGTCCTCGATGGTCAAACCGGCTCGTGCCAGGGCCTTGCGGGTGGCCGGAATGGGTCCCAACCCCATGTAGCGCGGGTTGACGCCCGCCACGGCCATGCTCACAATGCGGGCCATGGGGCGCAGGCCGAGTTCGTAGAGCGCTTCCTCGCTGGCCAGCAGGATGGCGGCCGCGCCGTCGTTGATGCCGCTGGCGTTGCCGGCCGTCACCGTGCCGTTGGGGCGGAAGGCCGGTTTCAGTCGGGCCAACTTCTCCATCGTGGTGTCGGGTCGGGGGTGCTCGTCGGTGTCCACCACGATGGGTTCCCCCTTGCGCTGGGGCACCACCACAGGCACGATTTCGTCCTTGAACCGCCCACTCTCGATGGCGGCCTTGGCCTTCATCTGGCTCTGGTAGGCGAAGAGGTCCTGCTCCTCGCGGCTGATGCCGTATTTCTCAGCCACGTTCTCGGCCGTTTCGCCCATGCTCTCCAGCGGAAACATGGCCTCCATTTTGGGGTTGGGGAAGCGCCAGCCCAGGGTAGTGTCGTACATGGTCAGGTTGCCGCGGGGGAAGGCCCGCTCGGCCTTGGGCACGGCCCACGGCGCCCGGCTCATGCTCTCCACGCCGCCCGCGATGATGAGCTCGGCGTCGCCCACCATGATGGCGCGCGTCCCGTAGTGGACGGCGTCCATGCCGGAGCCACACAGGCGGTTGATGGTGGTGCCGCCCACCTCCACGGGCAGGCCGGCCAGCAGCAGGGCCATGCGGGCCACGTTGCGGTTGTCCTCCCCGGCCTGGTTCGCGCACCCGAAGACCACGTCTTCGATTTTGTTCGGGTCCACCCCTGTGCGCTCCACGAGGGCCTTGATCACCAGCGCCGCCAGGTCGTCGGGCCGCACGCTTGAGAGTGCCCCCCCGTGCCGCCCAATGGGCGTGCGCACGGCATCCACGATATACACCTTTCGCATTTCCATTGTCCGCCTCCTCACGTTTGTTCGGTGTAGGAAAAGAACCCGCGCCCCACTCGCCGCCCTGTCCAGCCGGCGAAGACCAGGTGGCGCAGCAGTGGGGCAGGACGGTAGACGTCGGGGCCATACGCTTCCCCCAGCGCCTCGACAATGCCCAGCACCTGGTCGAGACCGATGAGGTCACCCCACGCGAGCGGGCCGCGCGGGTAGTTGGTGCCCAGACGCATGGCCAGGTCAATGTCCTCCGCCGAGGCGATGCGATCGGTGAGGGCAAAAGCCGCCTCGTTGACCAGGTTGACCACAATGCGCGGCCACACGCCGCCCACCGTGTCGGCAACGGACACCGGCTCTTTGCCCAAGCTGTGCCAGAAGGCACGCGCCGTCTCGACACTCGCCTCGTCGCTTTGCTGGGCGGGCATGAGCTCCACCACCGTGGCTTCCTCCAGTGGGGGAAGACCAGCCCACCCCACCACGCGACCTGGGTAGTCCACCCAGCTTGCCACTTCGGTGGCGCTGGCGTTGAGCGCCGCCGTCAGCAGGGGGCGGTCCGGCTCCAGGAAGGCGTCCAGTTCACCAACAGCACCCCACTTGTCGCCCCGGTTGGCCAGGACCGCTTCGACGGCCACATCCGGCGATGTCTCCAAGCCTTCCAGGAACAGCCGCAACTCGGCTTCCGGTTCGATGCGCAGGTCGGCTGTGAAGTCGAAGAACGTGATGACCGTGTGGCCGGCTTTCTGTGCCAACTCGGCCACCTCGAAGGCCAGGGGTCCGTCTCCCACCACCAGAACCGTGCTCATGGCGCTTCTTCACCTCCATAGTCGTACCAGCCGCGCCCGGTCTTACGGCCCAAGCGCCCGCTTTCCACCATGCGCTGCTGGAGCAGGCTGGGCCGGTAGCGCGGCTCGTGGAAGTAAGCCTCGTAGACGGACTTGGACGCGGCGAAGTTGATGTCCAGGCCGATGAGGTCCATGAGCTCAAAGGGGCCCATGCGGAAGCGCCCGCCCTCGCGCACCAGGCGGTCAATGGTGGCGTGGTCGGCCACGCCCTGGGCCAGCAGGCGCAGCCCTTCCAGGTAGAAGGGGCGGGCCACCCGGTTGACGATGAAGCCGGGCACGTCTTGCGTGCGCACGGGCGTCTTGCCCAACTGTCGGGCCAGCTCGACCGTGGCTTCCACCACCTCCTCCGAGGTCATGGCGCCGGCGGCCACTTCCACCAGGGGCATGAGGGGAGGCGGGTTGAAGAAGTGCATCCCCACCACCCGCTCGGGTCGCGGCGTGGCCGCGCCAATCTGGGTGACGCTCAACGTGCTGGTGTTGGTGGCCAGCACCGCGTGGTCAGGTACAATCTGGTCGAGTTGGCGGAAGAGCTCCTGCTTCAATTCCAGCTTTTCCGGCGCCGCTTCGACGATGAAGTCACACGCCGCAAAGTCCTCCAGGCTCGTCGTGGTGTGCAGGCGAGCGATGGCCGCCTCGGCCTCCTGCGACGTGATGCGCCCCTTCTCAGCGGCCCGGCGGATGAAGTGGGCAATGCGCCCGGTGGCGCGCTGAAGAATGTCGTCGGCAATGTCGTAGAGCACGACCTCAAAGCCGCTCTGGGCCGCTACCTGGGCGATGCCGCTGCCCATTGTGCCGGCCCCCACCACGCCAATGCGTTGCACAGGACGTTCGTTCAT
>WFWG01000005.1 GCA_015491235.1 Ardenticatenaceae bacterium | reverse complement strand
CTTCATGCATGCTGTGCTCTATGCCACCATGCCGATGACCGCAAGCACCATGAGAACGGCCGTTATGCGGGTGCCCAGGGCAATGCGGGCCTGATGCTGCTGCATCTGCACCATCTGTTCTGGCGTGGGTGGGCTGTTTTGGGTTGCAATGGTCGCGCCCAAGGCCACCAATTGCTTGACCGAGCGGCCCTGAAAGTAGGAACCCGTGAAAAACGCCAAGAAGCCCGCCAGCGCGCCCAATGTGAGGGGGAATCTGGAACCGAACATCGTCGTGATATCGAAGCCGTACACGCGCCAGTACATCGCCAGCCCTGCCAAGACGGTGATAATGCCGGAAAGGGCGATGACCTGTGGAAAGCGCGTGTTGCTAGCCAACACCTGCATCACTTGGTTGCCAGCCTGCCCAGTGTGCTCGATGACGGGTTCCAGGAAGAAAAGCATAAAGAATGTCGTCCCTACCCAGAAAATGGCCGCAGAAATGTGGATGAGTCTTAGAAGCACAGTAAGATCCATGAGAATTCTCCCTTTATGCGCTTACGAGGTTGCTGCACAGGCCTCAGCAGGGTCGCGGAACCAAAAGTGCACGGTCCAGTGCTCGAACTCCATGCCCGGATGCCCCTGTTCCAGGTGCTCCCACGGGGGCGCGGGCTGTTCGGTCAGGCTTTCCAGCTCTACGCCGATGAGCTGGCCGTCAGGATTGAAGAGAAGAATCAGCGGACTTGGCTGTTCTCCCGCCATTTTGATGAAGTGCCGTCCCATCTGGGGCACGCACTGACCAGGGTCAACGTCAATCCAGCCTTGCTCCAGGGCCTCTTTTTCCGTGGTGGGCACGTTGTCAAAGGTGCCGTAGGTGGCCACGACACGATCGCCGATGGAGGTGTTCTCCGACTTCGCGGCTGTGTTGCACCCCACCAGAATGAGAACCGCCAGAACGCCGAAAACAAAGAAAACACTTCGTTTTGTGGAAATCATTTTTGCTATCCTTTCGCTTTTGTGTTTTGCTCGTTCGGATACAGTGTACAGCCCGCCTTTCCCGCTGTCATGAGGCTGGCGTCCTGATTCCGTTAGGACAAAATGTCCCTTGGGGGTGCCACAAGCAGAGAAACTCGTGCAAGCGGAACAGCGAAACCATCTCGCCGGGGGCGAACTATGCAAACATGCAAACTTGAATATAATGACAGCGATTTCTTGTGCGGGAGGCATAGAATCGTATGCGGACCGACAACGTCCACTTGAGAGTTATTGCTGTGGCACAGGAAAACCGGAAAGAAGTCGAACGGTTCGTCAAGTTTGCCATTGTTGGGGGGATAGGTGCCGTAGTAGACTTCAGCGTGCTCAATTTGCTCGTCTTGCTGGCAGGCTTGGCGCCGGTGTGGGCCAACCTCTTTTCGGTCAGTGCGGCAATCACCAGCAACTTCATCTGGAATCGCCTGTGGACGTTTCCCGAAAGCCGCCAGCGCCCCTTCATGACTCAGTTCGGCCAGTTTGTGCTGGTGAGCTTCTCCGGCTTGCTGATCAACCAACTTCTCTTTGTGACGGCCCTGCACTTCGTCAGCCCCACAGTACCACACCCGTGGGATTACAACCTTTCCAAGGCTGTGGCCATCGGCCTGGTGCTCTTCTGGAACTTTGGCATGAACCGCATCTGGACCTTCCGAGGGCTGTGAGTGTGGCGGCCCGCAGCGTGTAATGGGTTTCGCACCGGTCGTGTGGACCATTGTCTGGCAGAAAGCCTGGCGGGACGTGCGCCGCCGTCCGCTGCGGTCGCTCTTCACCGTGGCTGGCGTGATTATCGGCGTGGCCGGACTGGTGGCCATCGTCACCGTGGGGCGTGGGTTCGTGCGCGTCCAGCAGACCACCTTCGAGGCCACCCGTCAGCCTCACGTGGAAATGTGGGTGTGGAATGCTTCCCCCTCCCTGGCCCGTGCCGTGTCCCGGCGGCCGGGCGTAGAGGCCGCCGACGTGCGTTTCGACCACTACGCCCAAGGACGCGTGGCTGGACAGCCCACGACGGTTCACCTGGTGGGCCTGTGGAACTTCGAGGCCCAACGGGTGGGCACGGTGGAGTTGCTGGCGGGCCGCTGGCCCCGTCGGGCCGACGAGGCCGCGGCTGAGCCGGCGGCTGACTTGCGCCTTGGGGAAGTGGTTTCCTTCCGGGATTCGTTTGGGTTCGAGCACCGCCTAACAATCGTGGGCCTTGCGCGTCGCCCCACGGCCCTCTCCGCCACGCTCACCGGTGTTCCCACCCTCTACGTGCCGGCCGAAACGCTCCAACGGGCCCTTAATGTGGCAGGGGGCAACCAGTTGCTCGTCCGCGTGCTGCCCACGGCCGACCGCCAGCAAGTGGCCGAAGATGTGGCCCGGCTGCTCGACCGGCGGGGCGTTCAGCACGGCCGACCGCGCGTCTACTCGCCGGACGACTTCCCCGGCAAGCGCGAGTTGGACGCCCTGCTGGTGGTGCTGGCCCTCTTCTCGGCCCTGGGTGTAGCCGTCAGTGGGTTCTTGGTTGCTAACACGCTCAACGCCATTGTGGTCGAAAGCGCTGCTGACATCGGCATTCTCAAGGCCGTCGGCGCCACGCGCGCCCAAGTTCTGGCTACCTACCTGGCGACGGCCCTGGTATACGGCGGCGTTGGCTCTGTGCTGGGCCTGTCGGGCGGGGCCCTGCTGGGCTTCGGCGTGATGCGCGGGCTGGGACGACTGCTCAACCTGGCTCCTCCCTTCATGGTCGAGCCACTCGCCTTGGGAGCAGGCTTGTTCGTGGGGATGATCGTCAGCGCGCTGGGCGGCCTCCTGCCGGCCTGGCAGGCAGCAAACACGCCAGTGCGGACTGTGCTGGCGGCCTACGGCATCTCAGCCGACTTCGGACGGGGAGCCCTCGACCGCTTGGCCAGCCGCTGGCTGCGCCTTCCCCCCCTGGCAGCGATGGCCGTTCGCAACGTCTTGCGCCGCAAGGGGCGCAGCCTGATGACCGGCGGTGCTCTGGCGCTGGCCGTGGCTGGCTTCCTGGGCGCCGTGAGCACCGAGGCCAGCGTGAACCGCACCATCGAAACCGTCTTTTCCATCTACGCGGCCGACGCCTGGATGATCACTGGTTACCCGTCCGGCGTGACGTTGAGTCGCAGCCTGGAGGCGGTGCCCGGCGTGGTTCATGCCGAAGCGTGGCTGCTGCGCGATTGCTGGGTGGGACGGGCACCGGCCCGCTGCTGGGGCCTGCCGCCCGACACGCGCCTTTACCGCCCCGTGCTGGTCGAAGGGGCGTGGCTGGATCCCGCCGACCCACTGGGCGTCGTCGTGAGCCAGGACGTGGCCGTGGCGCGAGGCTTGCAGCCCGGCGCCAGCGTGCGCCTGCGAATAGGTGATCGCTGGGCCGACGTGCGCGTGCGCGGCGTGGTGCACGACAACAGCGTCTTCCTGGGCAGTGCTGTCACGGCCAAGGTCTTCCTGCCCCTCTCCCTGGCTGCTCGCCTGACGGGTGACCGCCTTGCCGCCAACATCTATGCCCTGGAAACGGCCTCATCCGACCGCAAGTTCGTTGAGTCGGTGCTGGCCGCGATACAACGCCGCTTCGCCGACCTTCAGCCGGCCGGTGAGCCGGCCGTGGTGGAGTTGGAGGCCGCCCGGCGGCAGAGCGGCATTCTGGCCCTGGCCTTGCGGGGCATGGTGGTGCTGGTGACTGCCATTGGCGCGCTGGGAGTAACCAACACCTTTGCCCTCAACGTGGCCGAACGGCGGCGGGAGATTGGCGTGCTGCGGGCTGTGGGGGTCACGACGCGGGAGTTTCTGGAGCTTTACGGCGCGGAAGGCGCGGTCTTCGCGGCGGCCGGGTGGACGACCGGTAGCCTCCTTGGCTGGCTGGTGGGGCGGCTCTTCGTGGGGGCCTTGGAGCGAGTGCTGTTCACCATTCCACTGGTCTTCACACCTGCTCTGCTCCTGTGGGGTGGAGTGTTCGCCGTGATACTGACCGTTCTGGCGAGCATTGGGCCGGCGTTGGTGGCCGCCAGCGTTCCACCGGCCAGCGTGTTGCGGTACGAGTAATCAGCCTCTCGGAGGTTCCAAACCTGCGGGAGGCCGAAACGTGAGGAGAAACAACGATGTCCCGGAGGAGTGGCCTCATCCTGCTGCTGGTCCTGCTGCTCATGGCGGGGCTGGGGTGGGGCTTGGCCCAACGCCAGCGTCAGGCCGTCGAAAAGCCGACTGTGACCGTCCAGCGCGGAGACCTGGTCGTCCAGGTGGAGGCACTTGGTCGCGTGGAGGCTCGCCGGCAGGTCAACTTGAGTTTTCCGGCCGGTGGTTTGCTTGCCGGGGTGCCCGTCGCCGAGGGCGATTGGGTTTCGGCGGGCGAGGTGGTGGCCGTGCTGGACACAACGGAACTGGAAATGCGCCTTGAGGAGGCCCGGCTCAACTTGAAGGTGGCCGAGGCGAACCTTCAGCGGGCCATCGCTGGCGCTTCTCCTGGCGAAATCGAGGCGGCCCAGGCGCGCGTGCAGCAGGCCCTTCTGGCCTTTGAGGCCGCTGCGGCCGAGTACGACGAAGTGAAAGACGAGCCAAACGCCGGCACCAGCGACGAGGCTATCCGCCTGGAAGCCGCTCGCGCCGACCTGGCCGCCGCCAGGGCCGCGCTCCAGCGAGCGGTGGAAGGCGCCTCGCCGGAGGAGCGGGCGGCCCTCGAAGCACAGGTGGAACTGGCCCAACTGCGCGTGCAGCAGGCCGAGCGCGCCCTGCAGGCCGCTCAACTTCGCGCTCCCTTTGACGGCGTGGTGGTGCGCGTCCACCTGGTGCCGGGCGAACGCGCCGGTCCCAACCAGCCGGTCATCACGCTGGCCGACCCGGCCTCCTTGCGGGTCGTCGCCGAGGTGGACGAACTGGACGTGGTGCGCCTCAAGGTGGGCCAGGAGGCCACCGTCCGCTTCGACGCCTTCCCCACCCGGCCCATCAGCGGCACGGTGGAGCACATCGCCTACGCGGCCCTGCCCCAGCGGGGAAGCACCGTCTTCGAGGCTGTGGTAGCCTTCGAGGCGGGCGATCTGGCCGTGCGCCCTGGCATGAATGCCACCGTCACGGTGGAAGCCCAGCGGCTCTCCAGCGTGCTCTTCATCCCCTTGAACGCCGTGCGCTACGCTGGCCCGGAGGCGTTCGTGGTGCGCCGGCGCGGTTCGCGCGAGGAGGAGGTGCCCGTCGTGCTCGGCGGTGACGACGGGGTTAACGTGGTGGTGCTCGAGGGCCTGAGCGAGGGAGACGTGATTGTGCTGCCATGAGAGGGTGAGTGAAACGAGGAGCAGAGGGCAGCTTCGGCCCCATTGCCGCCCCTTGTCATTTTCACCGAGTCGTTTTGACAGACCGGTTGTTTTGTGCTATCTTCACCCCCTGAAAAGAGCAAACCGACCGACAGGTGTACTGCACATGTGGTTTTCACCGGCTGAGCAACACAATCGGGTTTGTTGTTGTCTAACGCGGGGGTGCGCGACACCGCGTTAGACAGTGCTGCCTGCCGGTCGCCCGCCCCCGCTGCTCCAGGCCGCAGGGGGGACGGGCAGAGGAGCGAAACACCAAAACGTCCGGACCCCGTCCGGGCGTTTTTCTTTTGCCCTTGGCACCTTGTGAAAACCTGTAGCAACTTGCAAAGGAGGTGACCACAATGTCAACCCGACTCATTGCACCCCACGGTGGCACGCTGGTCAACCGGCTCGTTGCCGGTGAGGCCAGACAAGCCTTCAAGGCCGTCGCCGAAGGGTGCCCCCGCATTCTGTTGGACGCCTTTACGCTTTCCGACCTTGATCTGCTCGCTGTGGGGGCCTATAGCCCCCTGATCGGCTTCATGAATCGGGAGGACTACGAGAGCGTGCTGCACACCATGCGATTGGCCGACGGCACGGCCTGGCCGCTGCCAATCGTGTTGCGGGTGTCGCCGGAGACCGTGCGCGGCCTGCGCCTGGAACCCGGCCGGACGGTGACCCTGGCCCGTCCCGACGGTCGGCCAATTGGATTGCTCGAACTCCAGGATGTCTTTGAAATTGACCCTGAGATGGAAGCGGTTTGCATTTTTGGCACCACGGACCACAAGCACCCTGGCGTGGCCCGGCTTTTCCGGTGGGGCACCGTCGCGCTGGGCGGCCCGATCTGGCTCTTCGACGGCCCACAGGTGGTCCCTTTCCCCCAATACCACATGGAGCCAGCCCAGACGCGCCAAGCCTTTGCACAGCGGGGCTGGCGCCGAGTGGTGGCCTTCCAGACCCGCAACCCCATTCACCGTGCCCACGAACACCTGATGCGCACCGCCCTCGAGATTGTGGACGGCCTGCTCATTCATCCCCTCGTGGGTGAAACCAAGGCGGACGACGTGCCGGCCTGGGTGCGCATGCGCTCCTACGAGCGCCTCATCGAAACCTACTTTCCCAAGGAACGGGTCATCTTGAGCGTATTCCCGGCCGCCATGCGCTACGCCGGTCCCCGCGAGGCCGTCTTCCACGCCCTGGTGCGCAAGAACTACGGCTGTTCTCACATCATCATCGGGCGCGACCACGCGGGCGTGGGAAACTATTACGGCCCTTACGATGCCCACCACATTTTCGAGCGCTTCCGGCCGGAGGAGCTTGGCATCACGCCCCTCTTTTTCGAAAACGCCTTCTATTGCTACCGCTGCGGCACGATGGTCACGTCCAAGACGTGCCCCCACGACGAGAGCCAGCACGTGAAGCTCAGCGGCACCAAGGTGCGCCGTATGCTGGCCGCCGGCGAGCATCCTCCCGCCGAAGTGCTGCGTCAGGAAGTGGCCAGCGTGCTCATCGAATCGTATCGAGCCTCGTGAAATGGAACGGCGCGGCGGGCTAGCCGGTGGGAGCACCCGCCGCGCCGCCCGGAGGAGGGTGTTATGTACGGTGTGCTCCTTGTGGCCCACGGCAGCCGGGACGGCGAAAGCGTGACCGAGATGACGGCCTTTGCCGAGGCGCTACACGAGCGAATTGCGCGGCCCGTGCAACTGGCCTTTCTGGAACTCACCGACCCACCTGTGATCGAGGGCATGAGGCGCCTGGTGGAGACGGGCTTGGACCGCGTGGTAGTCGTCCCCCTGCTGGTGGGGCCGGCCGGCCACCAGAAAAACGACATCCCGGCGGCCATCCACTGGGCCCGGCGAGAGTGGCCTCACGTGCGCTTCGATTACGGGGTTCCGCTGGGCGTCCACCCCTTCGTGGTGGACGTGCTGGTAGAACGGGCGCAAGAGGCCCTTCAACTCCACCTCCCGCCGCCTCCCGAGGCCACCTGTGCCCTGTTGCTGGTGGGACGGGGGAGCACCGACCCTGACTCCAACTCCAACCTGTACAAGCTTGCCCGGCTGCTGTGGGAAGGACGTGACTACTTGACCGTTGAAGTGGCCTTTTACAGCCTCACCCCGCCGACTGTTCGGGCCGGGGTGGAGCGCTGTGTGCGTCTGGGGGCGGAGCACATCGTGCTGGTGCCCCACTTCCTCTTCACGGGCGTCACGCTCAAGGCCGTGTACCGACAGGCCGAGGAGGCCGTCCAGCGGCTTTCTGGCGTCCAACTCCTGAAGGCGGCCCACATGGGCGCTCACCCCCGTGTCCTCGAGTTGCTACAACGGCGCATTGAGGAGGCTGTCGGCGGGCGGGCGGTGATGAATTGCGACATGTGCAAGTATCGGTATCCTTTTGCCGGTTACGAACACCAGGTGGGAGCCCCGCAGACCAGCGACGCGGCCCACGGGCTCCGCGGAGTCGAGGGGAGGAAATGAGCACGCGGAACAGAACCAGGGGCGAAAAGGGCAAAGTCTACCTCGTTGGGGCCGGGCCGGGAGACCCGGAACTCATCACCGTGCGCGGGCTGCGCCTGTTGCGCCAGGCTGAGGTGGTGGTCTATGACCGCTTGATCCCCGCCGCGTTGCTCGATGAGGCCCCCGCGGAAGCCGAACGCATCTATGTGGGCAAACGCCCGGGTTGCCACACCATCTCCCAGGAGGCGATCAACGCCCTGCTCGTGGAGAAGGCGCGGGCGGGTAAGTGCGTGGTACGCCTCAAGGGTGGCGACCCCTTCGTGCTGGGGCGGGGCGGCGAGGAGGCGCTGGCCCTGGCGCGGGCTGGCGTACCCTTCGAGGTGGTGCCCGGCGTGACGTCGGCCACGGCTGTGCCCGCCTTCGCCGGCATTCCCGTTACTCATCGGGGCCTTTCTACGGCCTTTGCCGTAGTCACCGGTCACCGGGCTGGCGACGCCGAGGATGACGTGGACTGGTCAGTCTACGCCCAAGTGCCCACCTTGGTCATTCTCATGGGGATGAAGCGCGCCCGCCGTATCTGTCAGGCCCTCATTGCGGCCGGCCGCCCGCCTCACACCCCCGCTGCTGTTATCAGTTGGGGGACGACGGAAGCACAGCGTGCTGTGCGCACCACGCTGGCCCGCCTGCCTGACGCCATCAAAGAGGCCAAACTGGTCTCGCCTGGCATTCTCGTCGTCGGCGAAGTCGCCGCTCTTGCCGACGTGCTGGCCTGGTTCGAGCCGGCGGGGAAAAGTGTTGAGCTCGCACACCACTCGTCCGGAGAGAAAAGGATTGAGGGAAACCGGAGGTGGCGGTGAGGTTGATCTCCGTCCACTACGTGTATCCGGCTTCCACAGCCGCCACGTCCATCCCTATGGTCAAGATTCGTTCCACCGGCAACGGCCGTCGCTGCCAATGTTCTCGTTGGTCCACCGCTTTGAGGTAACGCCGACAGGTTTCACACACATAAAGCCGATACACAGGGCTCTCACCAGTGTAGTACACGAGCTTGCGGTGGTCAGTGTTGTTACAGAAAGGGCATCCGATGCGGCGGTAACGCCACTCCGTGTCGCAACGGGAGCAGAGCAACCAACGCTGTCCCTCGTCCACCAGCGCGGCCAGGTCCGGCTCGCCTCCGCACACCGGACACTGCCCACGATACCATTGCTCATCCTCGATCAGCGGAGCCAAGGTGATGGCGTAGGGCCACAGGAAAGGGCGCCACGTGTTGACCAACATAAAACGTTCCAGGTCGGAAACCGCCCCATTTTGCCCATTAGCGGACAACAGCCATCCTTTGCGCGCAACTTGTTGTTCGTTAGCCGAAGTCTTACGCAGTGCTTTGACCTCATCAGCCAACTCAGGACGATATGTTGCCACCAAACTGCAAATGGCATTGTACAAGGCGGCGAATGCATCGTTGGGCACAACTATAACTTCAGGGGAGAGCAAAGGAATGCCAGCCTCGACAGAAGCCCGCACTTGGTCCGCGCCGAACTCGATCGCGGGTGTTGGAGCGAATACCTGTAACTGTATCTCTAAAACCGCCCGGTGAAACTCGATAATCTCCCGTAGTTCCGCTCGTGCTTCCGCCTGTCGTCCCAACTCCGCATATACTTTCTGCGGATCGTTGCTGATAGCCACGGTGCGCCCCTTCCTGAGTAACAGGATCACGATTTACTGGTCAGTGCTCACTGTTTTCCGGTCACTTGTTGTTGGTACCATTTAGGATGGTGCGACTTGGCGTACTCCTCGGTCACCTTGCCGGTTATCATGGCGGTTATTGACTCTTTGGTCATGGGGTGCAACGTGGTGAGGTACAGGTGAAGGAGGAAGAAGCCGATCACGAAGACACTCGCAATGTCGTGCAAGATGATGCTGGCCTGGAAAATGCCTGGAGATACCCTTCCTGCCCCAAACCACATAATCAGGCCCGTGACGAGAAGCACAAAGAACCCCACGATTTGGATTCGATAGTTCAACTTTTGGCCAGCGTTGTACCGACCTTCGTTCGGGAGGTCGCCTTTCTCACCGCCCCAGTAATAACGAGTAGCCGCCCCGACGAGCCACTTGAAATCCTCACGAGTCCAGGGGAGGATTTCCCGGAGGTCTGCAACGAGGTCTCGGTAACCGAAGATCAGATACATGAGCACGGCCACAATGGCACCAACGGCCCCGACACGATGGAGGAACCGACTTGCCTCACCGGCTATGCCGGTAGCAAACGCCCTGAACAGGGGGACGAACAGAAAGGAGCCCGTAATAGCGAGCAACAAGAAGGAGAAAGCGTAGATCCAATGCACCCACTGCTGAACTGTGCTAAAACGTCGGATCCATCGTGTTGCCATCTTACGCCTCCTGTTCTTCCGTTACCCGGCGTCGGGTGACAACCCAATTTAACGCTATGCTCACAACGCCCACACCAAGTGCGAGTTGTCCCAGCGGTTGGATAATTTCCTTCCAGGCCGAGACGACGGTTAAGGCGGACTCCGGATTCGTCGGCAGACCGTATTTCTCCGGCTTCTCCGGTAAGACGTACATGACTCCTAAGCCGCCCAAGACATCGGCACCGTACAGGTTGGCGTCTGGAAACCGACGGCTGCCACCTGCCCGAAGCTTTTCCACCCGTTTGCGCCCCTTAGCAAGTATCGTCTCCCGATCGCCAAAGGAGATGGCGTCTGCCGGACAGGTTTTGGCACAGACCGGAATGTAGCCGTTTGTCACCCGATCCTGACACAGGGTGCACTTCGTCGCTTTGGCCTCGCCTGTCAGGCGGTTGACGACTTTCATGCGTGGAATGCCAAAGGGGCAGAAGTTCGCACAGTAGGCACAGCCGTTACATAGCTCCTCTTCGTAGGACACAAAGCCCATTGCATGGTTCTTGAGGGCACCAGTAGGGCACACGGCAACACAAGGGGCATTGGTGCAATGTAGACACTGTTCCTTGAAGAATCGCCAGCGCACCTCACCGTTTTCCACGTCTTCCTGGAACCGAATTCGTGTCCAAGTGTTGGGGGATAAATCAGGGGGATTCTCATACGTGCCCCGGTTCTTCGTTGTCTCCGCCTCCAGATCGTTCCACTCCTTGCAAGCAACTTGGCACGCCCGGCATCCCATGCACTTGGAGAGGTCGATCAACATTGCCACTTGAGCCATACGCAACACCACCTTTCCGGTCATGTTGGTCTGGGTGGAAGATGTATTCCCTTTTCCGTTCACAAACGAGCACGCGGATTTGTACAGAGATATGTGGTCGAGCACTACCCGACCAAACGACGACTTAGGCCTTCCGCACGTCACACAAGAATGCTTTGAACTCAGGAATCATGGTGTTGGCATCGCCTACATGTGGGGTAAGCAGGTTGGCGCTGTTGCCAGTAGCCAACCCCATGAACCCGTAGTGCCACGGAAGCCCGATCTCGTGAACAATTTGACCGTTAACCTTGAAAGGCTTGAGACGCTTGGTGACGAGGGCCACGCCACGCACTTGTCCGCGAGCAGATTCGACGATCACTTGGTCCCCGCTCTTGATTCCCTTCTCCGCTGCCAACTCCTCGCTCATTTCCACAAAGACTTCCGGCTGAAGCTCGACCAACCAAGGCAGATAACGGCTCATGCCACCCGCCTGCATGTGCTCCGTTACGCGGTAGGTGGTGGCGATGATGGGATAGCGGTCAGGATCGCCTCGCGGATTCATCTCTGTCTCCCACAGCTTGAACACCGGGTTGATCTGGGTCTTTGAAAGGAGATTCCGCACTGGGCTCTCCCAAGGTTCGTAGTGCTCGGGGAAGGGGCCGTCGGTGCGCCCAAAACCGAAAATGCGCGCCACGCCTTCGGGCTTCATGATGAAAGGCAGAATTGTGCCCGGTGGCGCACCACCGTCTGGCACATCACCGACCCACTTCTTGGCTACCGGATCCCAGCGAATGACGGGGTGCTCTTTGTCCCATGGTTCCCCGGTAACAGGGTGCACGGAGGCGCGGTTGTAAATGATGCGGCGATTCACAGGCCAGTTCCAACCCCAGTTGGAGTACAGCCCGATACCGGACCGGTCCACCGGGTCGCGTCGCTTGGCCAGGTTGCCCTCCTCTGTGAAGTAGTTGTAGAGCCAGTTACCGCAGGCTGTGGAACCGTCATCCCGGAGTTGAGTGAAATTCTTGAGTTGCTGACCGGCCTTGACGATGACTTTGCCGTCCTTGTCCTTCAGATCTACCAAGGCGCGGCCACTGATCTCACGGGCCACCTCCTCCGCATCAGGGAGGCCGTCGCCGTAATCCCAGGTCAGGTTCAGGATTGGCTCGGGGAAAGTACCCCCTTCTGTGCGGTAAAGGCGGCGAATCTCGCGCATAATCTGATTGGTAATCCACATGTCAGGTTTAGCGTCACCTACAGGCTCAATGGCCTTCCAGCGCCACTGGAGCCAGCGCCCCGAGTTGGTCACTGACCCCTCACGCTCCACGAAGGACGCTGCTGGCAACAGGAACACTTCGGTCTTGATGTCGGCGGGGTTCACGCCGGGACGGCGCCAGAAGTTGGCCGTTTCCGTGTGCCACAGGTCAATGACGACCATCCAGTCCAACTTCTCTAGAGCTTTGCGCTCTTTGTTGGCGTTGGGGCCACCCACTGCTGGATTCTGTCCGAAGACGATCAGCCCTTTGATCACGCCGTTGAACATGGCCTCGAAGAGGGAGATGTGCGAGTAGTTGCCGCTGTTCTTGGGTAGCCAGTTGAAGCCGAAGTCATTCTCCTTGGTGGCTGCGTCGCCGAACCAAGCTTTCAACAGGCTGACCATGTACTTGGGGTAGTTTTTCCACCAGTTGACGCTCTGCGGGTCGTTGGACTTAGGCGTCACCCGCTCCAAGTGCTGAGCCAGGGACTGATCCTTCTCAATCGGGGTCTTGAGGTAGCCGGGCAAGATGTGGAACAGAAGACACATATCCGTGGAGCCCTGGACGTTGTGCAGGCCGCGCAGTGCGTTCACGCCTCCACCGGCGACGCCGATGTTGCCCAGCAGTAGTTGCAGGATGGCATAGGCACGCACGTTTTGGGTACCGTAGGTGTGCTGGGTCGCCCCCATGGCGTACATGATGGTGCCCGCTTTGCCCGGCTTCCCCGTCTGGGCATACGCTTCGTACACCTCGATCAACTTCTCCTTCGGGGTGCCAGTAATGCGCGACACCGTGTCCAGATCGTAGCGGCTGTAATGCCGCTTCAGGAGCTGGAAGACACAGTTGGGATGCTGGAGCGTCTTGTCTCGCAACGGGACGCCGTTTTCGTCAACTTGATACGTCCAAGTCGAACGATCGTACTGTCGCCTCTCCGGATCGTACCCACTGAACAACCCCGTTTCGGGATCGAAGCGGAAGTCTGGGTTGATGAGGAAGGGGGCATTGGTGTATTCGACGACGTACTCCTTGTGATAGAGTTCGTTTTCCAGAATGTAGTTGATCATACCGCCGATGAAGGCAATGTCCGTGCCGGAGCGCAAGGGGGCGTAGATATCGGCAATAGAAGAAGTACGGGTGAAGCGGGGGTCCACACTGATCAGAATAGCCCCGTTCTTCTCACGGGCCCTTTCAACCCACTTCCAGCAGCAGGGATGGTTCTCCGCCGCATTGCTACCAATGATCATGATCACATCGGCGTTGCCGATGTCGATCCAGTGATTGGTCATCGCCCCTCTACCGAACGACTCTGCCAGAGCCGCTACAGTAGCGGAGTGTCATATACGCGCCTGGTGTTCGATGTACACCAGGCCCAAAGCACGCAGCGCCTTTACCCAAAGGTAGCATTCCTCGTTGGTATTCTGTGAGCCGCCCAGGAAGGCGATAGCTTCCGTGCGGTTGACAACATTGCCAGCCGGGGTTTTGCTGATCCAATTCTCGTCGCGGGTTTTCTTGATCAACCGCGCGATGCGAGGAATGGCCCAATCCCAACTTTTCTCCTCCCATTGGGCGCTTCCAGGGGCGCGATAGAGCACTTTCGTCACGCGCTGCGGATTGTGAGGGATCTGGGCCATGGCCATGCCCTTGCTGCACAAGGAGCCACGGTTGATAGGGTGATCCGGGTCGCCTTCAATGCTGACCACCTTTCCATCCTGCACACCGACAATCGCTCCGCAACCCACGGCACAATACGTGCAGATGGTCGGGACTTCGCCCACACGTTTTCGTAGCGGGAAAGTGGAGGGTTCCTCACGGGCTTGAGCTGTGGTGGTCGGGAGCAATAAGCTGCCGGTGGCAACTCCAGAAAGCTTGAGGAAATTCCGGCGACTTAGTTCCATGAACCCACCTCCTTTGCATTAGGGCCGTCTACCACCGCCAATGACTGATAGGGATCGCTGGCGAGATCGCCACAAGGCTCTGAAGTTAAAGTGTAAGGTCAGGCAAACGGCTAGGTGGCAAGAGGGGATGCGAGTGTATTCCCTAAACCATTATACTGCAACGGGAGGTGGGCCAACAACGCAAAAACTCGCAGTTTTTATGGAAAAATCTATCAATTTTGGGCTAGATCAGTCCACGGCGGATGGCCTCCGCCACCGCTTGAGCACGGTTGGAAACGTTCAATTTGGCAAGGATCTCCTGCACCCGTCGGTGTACTGTCGCCTCGCTCCAATGGAGCTTCCGCGCGATATCCTTGGTTGTATCTCCAGCAGCAATGTGGCTCAAGATCTGCAATTCCGTCTCCGTGAGGTGAAAGTTCTCAATGACCCGCTCACGGGCCATTGCTTCAAACTCTTCTAGTACTCGGCTAATCAAAGAGGGGCTCAACAGGCGTTCTCCCCTGTAAACGCGGTGAACAGCCTCGCATAGCATTTCGTGAGAGGCTTGTTTCAGCAAGTACGCGTGGGCGCCTGCTCGGAGGGCACCCAGCAAATACTCTTCATCTCGATACGCAGTAAGCACGACAACTTTCACCTCGGGGTGACGACGACGCAGTTGACGGGTGAGTTCCACACCGTCGGGGCCCGGCAGCCGCATGTCCAAAATGACGACGTCTGGTTGCAAAGCCGCCACCCGTTCCAACGCCTGCGGCCCGCTTTCTGCCTCGCCTACAACTTCAACCTCGGGGTCATTGGCCAGGAGATGCTGTACGCCAACCCGCACCACAGGATGATCGTCCACAACCAAGACCCGAATGGTCATGTTCCATCCTCCGTCGTGAACAACTCAGCCGGGGCTCGAATCACGACGCAAGTGCCTTGCCCGGGTTCCGTCTCGATTTCCAGTTCTCCACCAATGTCCTGGATACGCTCATGCATCCCGATTAATCCTAGGTGGTAATCTGTGTCACTGGCCACTGCTTTCGGGTCAAAGCCACGCCCGTTGTCACGGAGCATAAGCCACAGGCCACGAGCGCCAAAGCGAACGAACACTTCAGCCATAGTGGCCTGGGCATGTGCGTGGACGTTGTGCAACGCTTCTTGAATCACGCGGTAAATAGCGACTTCTGCCTCGGAGCGTAACCGGCGCGGGGTTCCAGAGACGTGGAGCGTACAGGGGATGCCTGTCATCTCCTGGTAACGGCTAATGTACTGTCGCAGAGCTGGGACGAGCCCTTTCGCGTCCAAGATAGGTGGCCGAAGGTCGTAAATGGTACGGCGGATTTCCTTCTCCACTTGTTGCAAGAGCTCCAGAGCGGTTTGTAGGCGCTCTTGAGCCCGGTCAGGGGAGATGTTGTAGGCATCTTTGGCTGCCTGCACTTCGTACAGTGCCCCGACGAGGAATTGAATCACCCCATTGTGCATGTCGTGGGCAATGCGGGCCCGTTCGCGTTCCTGGATTTGTACTGTCTTCGTCAACAGGCGTTGGAGTTGCCGCGCCTTCTGAGCCAGTTCTTGGCGTGCGTGTTCCAGTTCCTTCGTGCGCTCGCACACCCGAGTTTCCAACTCCTGATTTAGCGCCTTCAATTCGGCATAGAGGCTGGCGTTCTCGATGGCCATCCCAATCTGGTGTCCCATAGCGGCAAGGAATTCACTATCTTCGGGCGAGAAGGGGCGTGAGTCACGCCGGCCCACATGCACTACCCCAACCACGCGCGTGTGGCTGGTGAGTGGAGCACACAAGATTGAACGCAGCCCTTCAGCCGCACATGCCCCACGCATGAGATGGGATACTACCGCCTGACCATTTGCCGTCAACGGGCGACAGTGCTGGGCCGTCAGGCCGCACAAACATTCTCCCAAGGCGACAGTCCGTTCCTCTTGAACAAATCGGCGGGAGAGCCCCCAGTGGTTTTGGAGGTGCAAGGTGTTGCCGCGGAGGATGCGGATCTCCCCCGCATCCACATCTAGCAGCTCCACCACGCGGGCCAATGCCTCCTCTAAAACCTCCTGCAGGTCGAGAGAGCGACCAACGGCTGCGCTGACGGTGTTCAAACTGGCCAATTGGCGGTTCCGTTGGGCCAATTCCTGTTCGACGGCCTCGCGGCACCGTGCTGCATCTAATGCCCATGTTAAGGTAAGCCAGGCAAGCAGCGGGCCGGTGAAGCCTAAGAAGACGACCTCACGGATCAGGTGGGGTGACAAACCTCCCTTTTCAAGGGCGAGGTGCTCGAGAAGGGTGTAGCCTGGCCCTAAAATAGCAATGAGGAGAGGCACTGCCCAACGCAGAACGGCGATGATTTCACTCAATCGCCGGCCGTCGGTGGGCACGGGAACTCCTCCCCTTAGAATCCTTTCCCCAACGCCGGATGCGTCAAGATTATACCACTTTGCAAGGAAGAGGTCAACGGCCACGGAGAAAACGGACTTTGCCCTCACTTGTTCAACGCCCCGAAATGCAGTAAGATGTAACAGAAAGATAGCCCCTTGAGGCCACTTTGTTTTGCCCGGCACCTGAAGCGCAACCCGTTGGGCTGCGTTTTGCGTAGAAAGTTCAGTCGAAAGGCGGTCTGCGGAAAGGTGAACTCTGCCACCTCAGAGCGCAGAGCTTCGTTTCCCTACGGGAGGGTTCAATGAACGTAGAGCTTCTCTACCGTCCGGCGTATACCATTGCCCGCGTTACTTTGGGGCCCAACGAGGTCGTCCGGGTAGAATCCGGCGCCATGGTGGGCATGTCGCCCGGCGTCCAAATCCAAACGGGCGCCGAGGGCGGCCTTCTCAAGTCGCTAAAGCGCAAGTTCCTGGGAGGCGAGAGCTTCTTCCTCAACACGTACAGGGCACCAGCAGGAGGCGGCGAACTCTGGCTGGCGCCCCCGCTGCCAGGAGACATGAACGTCCTCGAGCTCAGTGGGGAGACGCTTTTGGTCCAAAGTGGCTCCTACGTGGCGGCCAGCGAGGGCGTTGACGTTGACACTTCCTGGGGCGGCGCTAAGACCTTCTTTGCCAGCGAGGGCCTCATCTTGTTGAAGGCGTCGGGCACGGGCACGCTGCTCCTCTCCAGTTATGGTGCCATTCATCCTTTCGAACTGGCGGAAGGGGAGCAGTTCGTGGTGGACACCGGCCACCTGGTGGCCTTCACGGCCACTATGGGATTCAACGTGCGCCGCATCGGCGGCATCAAGAGCACACTCTTCAGCGGTGAAGGTCTGGTGGTGGACCTGACTGGTCCCGGCCGCGCCTGGCTCCAGACCCGCAGCGAGGACGCTTTCCTCTCCTGGCTGCTTCCCAAGTTGCCCGGTTCCGACGAAGGGGGCGGAGGGTTCCACTTCAACCTGTGAGAAAACGGGGGAGAAGTCATGGACAGAAACGGTGCCTCTTCCAAGCGCGTGTACACGCCCGAAGAGGTGAAAGCCATTCTCAAACGGGCCGTTGACCTTTCGGCCCGCGAGGAACACTTCACCCGTGACCACTTGCTGGAGATGGCCCGTGACTTGGGGTTGGACGAAGAGGCCGTCCTTCAGGCCGAGAAAGAGTGGCTGGCTCGCCAGGAAGAAGAGGAGGAACGTGCAGCCTTCATCGCCCGCCGTCGCCAGGAATTCCGCCAGCACCTGGTGACTTTTGTCTTGGTCAACCTGTTCCTGGTGGTGCTCAATTTCCTCGTGAGCCCTTCTTTCTTCTGGGCTATCTTTCCCATCCTCGGTTGGGGCCTTGGGTTGGCCTTCCACGCCATGGAGGCACTGCCCACCAGCGGACCCAAGTTCGAGGCCGAGTTTCAGAAGTGGCGCCGCCGTCAGCGGCTGAAGAAGCAACTCAGGTCGCGCCTTCAAGGAGTTGCGTCCCAGCTTTTGGAGAATCTGTTGGGCGAGGTGGACAGTACTTTGCCGGAAAGCCGCCAGTCGCCAGACCGGCTTCCTGGCCGAACCAGGCACCGCTAGAGCGCTGGCCTTGAGAGGAGCCGAACAGCCGTGAGCATTCGCGTGCTTCCGCCGGACATCGCCAACAAAATCGCCGCTGGCGAGGTGGTCGAGCGCCCTGCCAACGTGGTCAAGGAACTGGTGGAGAATGCCCTCGACGCGGGCGCCACGGAGGTGCGCGTGGAAATCCAGCATGGCGGCCAGCGTCTCATTCGCGTGGCCGACAACGGTTGTGGCATCCCCGCCGACGAGGTGGAACTGGCCTTCCAGCACCATGCCACCAGCAAGGTCGCCTCGGTTGACGACCTCTTCGCCGTGCGCACGCTGGGCTTTCGGGGTGAGGCTCTGCCCAGCATTGCTGCCGTGAGCCGCGTGACCATGCTCACCCGCCCGCGGGAGCAGGCTGTCGGCGTGGAGATTCGCCTAGCCGGTGGCCGCGTGGAGCACAAGCGGCCAGCCGCTGCTCCGGCAGGCACGGTGGTCACCGTCGAAGACCTCTTCTTCAACACGCCCGCCCGCCGTAAGTTCCTGCGCACTGTGGCCACCGAAACTGGCCTCATCGCCGAAATCGTGACGCACTACGCCCTGGCTTACCCCGACCGCCGCTTTACCCTCACCGGCGACGGACGCACCGTGTTGCAAACGCCGGGAACGGGCGAATTGCGCGACGTGTTGCTGGCCGTCTACGGCCTGGACGTGGTCAAACACCTGCTCATGCTGGACGAGCCGCCGGACCCTGACAGCGGCATTCGGGTTCACGGGGCCATTGGCGGGCCGGCCCTCCACCGTGCCAACCGCAAGTATATCGTCTTCTTCGTCAACGGACGGCTGGTGCGCAACGCCATGCTCACGGCGGCCGTCGAGCAGGCTTACCAGGGCGTGGTGCCCACCGGCCGCCACCCCTTCGTGGTGCTGAAGGTGGAAATGGCGCCCGAAATGTTGGACGTGAACGTCCACCCCCAAAAGTTGGAGGTGCGCTTCGCCCGCGCCGACGAGGTCTTTCGGGTGGTTCAACGGGCCGTGCGCCGCCTGCTGGTCGAGGAGGCGCCCGTGCACCGCTACACCCGGCCGGTCGAACCGGTCGGCTCTCCCCCTTCGCTGCCGTCGGAGGCGCCCCGGCTGTGGCCCCAGGAGTCGCCCTCCCGCGCCGGTCCGATTCCCGAGCAGGCTGGGACGTCGGACTGGTCTCCTCGCTCCTCAGAGGAACCCGTCCACCACACGGAGGCGAGCGGCGCGAAATTGCCGCCGCTGCGGGTGCTGGGCCAGATGATGACCACCTACATCGTGTGCGAGGGGCCTGACGGCCTCTACTTGATTGACCAGCACACGGCCCACGAGCGCGTGCTGCTGGAGCGCCTGCGCCGTCAGCGGGAGCAGCAAGCCGTGCCCTCCCAGCGGCTGCTCAACCCGCTCACGGTGGAACTCACCCCCCAGCAAATGGCCGTGGTGGAGGAGCACCGCCAAACCCTCCGGCGCCTGGGGTTCGAGGTGGAGCCATTCGGCGGCCTGACTGTGCTGGTGCGCACGCTGCCGGACGTGCTCAAGCATCACCCGGACCCGGCCGCCGCCCTGGCCGAGGTGCTGGACGGGGCTATCTACGACCGCAGCGGCTTGAGTTGGGAGGAGCGCCTGACCATTTACGCGGCTTGCCGGGGGGCGGTGAAGGCCGGCGATCCCCTCACGCACGAGGAGATGGTGGAGCTCATCCGGCAGCTCGAGCGGACCGACCTCTCGCGTACGTGCGCCCACGGGCGCCCCACAGTGGTGAAGTTGAGCCAGACCCAACTGGAGCGGGAGTTCGGGCGGCGGTAAAATGAACGGGAGCGGGACAACAAAGCGGCCCCGCTCCCGCCAGTTACCACTCGGGCAGCCAGTCGAGGGGGTCCACGAACGTGCCGCCCCGGAACGGCTGGCGCCAGTCGCCCGTGAAAGGTGCCCCCACGTGAACCTCGAAGTGCAAGTGGCTGCCGAAGGAATAGCCCTCGTTCCCCTGCCGGCCGATGACCTGTCCGGCGCGCACGCGCTGGCCCACCTTCACGTAGGCTTCGCTGTTGTGGCTGTAGATGGAGTAGACGTTGTTACCGTGGTCAATGATGATGGCCTTATCGCCCCGGCACTTGCGTGGCGCGTTGCAATAGAGGGGGCCAACGTGGACAACAGTGCCGTCGTCCACGGCGTACAACTCAGGGTCCTGGCCGTCCGGCCCTTGTGGCAGGCCCACGTCAATGCCCGTGTGCCGCCCGCCCGCTTGATAGTTGACGGGAACACCAAACCCCCGGTAGACGCGCGGCATGGGGTTGAGGGGCAAAGCCCGGAAGTAGCCGCGCTCGCCGGCCGGCCGTTCGGCCTCGCGCATGGCCCGCGCTTTGGCCTTCACTTCTTCGAGCACGGCGTCAATGAAGCCGGCATCCATGCGGTAAGGGTCCTTGCCGGCCACTAGCGGCTGCACGATGGCGGCCACCTCCGTGCGGCGGACGGGCCGTTCCAGGATGCCCTCCATAATCGCCTCGGCGCGGGCCACGATGATGGCGTCACCCCGTTCGGCCAGGCGGCGCTCCATGGCGTCCACGTCCCCTTTCGTTTCGGCCACCAGCGTCTCGACTTCCGGCGCGGTGAGGGCGTGTCCCAGGTAGGCCACAGCCAGCTTTTGGGCTGCCAGCGTCTCCGCGTTGTAGACGTAAGGCCAGGGCAGCGGCTTCCCCTTCTTCAGCGCCTCCCGCCCCTGGTTCAGGTAGTGGGCCTCGATCCTGCCAAGCAGTTGCCGCGCCCCCTCCGTAGGAGTGAGCTTGCCCGACAGCACGTCCTTGACGATCAGCGCTTCCTTTTCCAGCGTCTTCTCGACTTCGGCATCGCTCAGGCGCACACCGAAGGCGGCTTCGTAGGCCTCGCGGTAGGTGTTCGCCAGGGTGTGCCAGGCCGCCGGGCGTCCAGCCGTCAAACGTTCAGGGGTGGTTTCGGCCGTTCGGCGGGCGCCCTCCACGTAATCCTGCACGGTGGTGGCGTTGTGGGGTGACTGGCGCCAGTTGGCGCTCTCGGAAAGCACCCGGCCGCTGTTGTAAACGGCAACGGCGTCGGCCAAGCGCCGCTCGAACCATTCGGGGTCGGCCTCTGCCTTGTCCCGCGTCAGGCCCCAGTGAACCAGGTGGCGGGCCACGGCGGCCACGCTGTTCTCGAAAATCATGGGGTCGGCGTTGCTGTCGGCCAGGACTTCCAGCGGCACGCGCCCCTCCTGCCACGCCTTCCAAAGCTGGCGCTTGCTCCAGTCGAACCCAATGCCGCCGTAGCGCTCAATTTCCGCCAGGTTGGTCACGTGACGGTCGTGGACGGGGTTGGCCCAGCCGTTCCACGTGCGGGCAATCACCTGGGCTACCCCCTTGGCCCCGGCCGAGGAGACGGCCGGCTGGTAAATGCGCCAACCGGCGCCGTTGTTCTCCATTTTCAGGATGCCCAAAATGTCGCCCGGCCGCACGTTGAAGAAGTCGGCCACTTCCTGCACCGTCTGCGTGAAGTAGGCCCTCACTTCCGGCGGCATGGCTTCGATGGAGGGCCACAGGGTAGCGCCGTACTTCTCAGCCAGCGCCTGGCCGTCCACTTTGGAGGGCACTGTGACCAGGCGGCCAGCTTCGCGCGCCCGCTCCAAGCCAATTTCGCCCCGGCGCACAAGGGGCGTCTCGGTGGTTTTTTCCTCTACCTCTTGGCCTTTCGTCTGGGTCACTGCCGGTGGTGTTTCCGCCACCCGTTTTTCTGGAAGCGTTCCCCGGGAAAGCGTGGACACCTTCGCCTTGGTCTCAGCTTGCTTCGGGGTTACTTTGGCCGAGCCGGTCTGCTTGGGTGCTCGTGCCTCTTGGGCCGGTTCAGGTTGGAGAACGCGCATGGGCAGCACGAGGGGGCGGCCGTCGTACATCCAGCGTTCGGGATCGCGAATGCCGTTGAGTTCAGCGAGTTCCTCAACCGGCACGCCCACGGCGTCGGCCACTACGGAAAGGGGATCGCCCCACCGCACGCGGACGTCCGTCTGGCGCTGGCTCTCGGCCCAGGTAACGCCGGGGATGCGCAGCACTTGGCCCACCACGATTACGTCGGGGTCCTGAAGCTGTGGGTTGGCCGCCAGAATGCGACTGATGGGCACGCCAAAGGTACGCGAGAGCTGCCAAAGCGTATCCCCCGGCTGCACCTCGTAGGCGGCCACAGCAGGAGGCACGACAGGCACGCTGCGCTCCCGCTCGCGCGCGGGTGGAACGAGGAGCACTCCCTCCTCGGTTCCCTGGAGGGTCAACGTGAGCGGCTCGCCTAGCCTGTCAACTTCCCCCACTCGCTCCAGGCCAATGGAGCGCAGCACGTTGTCTGGTTGGTAGCCGAAGCGGCGCAATTCGTCCAGCAATGCTTCCAAAGCGCGGCTGCTCTTGATTTCGACCGTCTGGCGTTCCCGAGTGCGCACAAGCTCGTCGAGGAAGCGACGCACGCGAAGCTGGAGGTTCGAGGCCGCCTCGCGGGGGCGTGCGGTCGCTTCCCCCCAGGTGCGCGGCAGGACAGCCAGGCGGTTTGCCGCCTGCTCTATCCTGCTGTGGTTAGCTGCCTGCGAGACCAGCGTAGCACCTGCCGCTACACCCAGCACGGCCAGGGCCAGGCGGGGCGCCCGCCTAGCCAGGTGTTTGGCCGCCAGTTCCAGCGCCCCGGAACGTCGGGCTGTCTCCAAGCCGCTAAACGCCTGTTCCTCGAGCGCATCAGCCCAGGCAGAAAGGGTCTCCAGTGCTGTTCGTTCGGCCTCCTGCAATTCGTCTGCCCACGTGAGTGGTTCAATGTGGCTGGCCTGAGCCCGCAGGCGCACCTCCAACCGCCTCAAGCGGCGTCGTTGGTGGTCCAAGAAGTGCTGAACGGCCAGGGCTTCCTGTTGGAGCAGTTCACGGGTGCCGTCCAGCACGGCGTTGACTTCTTCCAGGAATTCCCCGAAGGCCTGCGTCCAAGCGGAAGCTTCCCGCAGGGAGCGGAAGCGAGGAGCGGCGTACTGCGTGTCCACGCGGGCTAGGAGCAGGTGCACCAGCGCGGCGCGCAAGCTAACCGCGTAATGGCAGGCGTACACGTGGGCAGCCGGCTCCTGGAGCGGAATTTCGTGTGGCACCACGGCATCAATGTCAGTCAGCACGGCTGGCATTACGTCGCTCACGAACGCGGCAAAGTCGAGGTGGTCGGTTTCCTGAAGCCAGGCGTGAACAGCTTCAACGAGAGGCTCAACGTCCAAGCCCAGGTAATAACTGTGCGTTTGCAGCGTGCGGATGGCTCGCCGGTCGTTCCTGGCCCAAGCTTCGATGAGTGTAAGAGTACACGTGGGGCGCTGCACGAACTCCACCACCCGCTGCACCTCAGCCAGCGTTGCCTGATACGCCTCACGGGCCGGCTGCACCAGTCGCTTTCCGAGGCCAATTGGCCGAACCGCTCCAATCGTGGAAGCATTCATGGGATCACCTCGTCACCTTTTCTAACCTTGTTCGTGCAGCGGACGTTCTGCGCGCGTGTAACAAAACGTGTAACAAAAGAGGCAATAATACAGAGAGGAATAAAGTGAAAAACACCCTCACATAAACTTCAAAAGCGAGGCTCAACCTTCAGCGCCGGCGTCTCCCACGCGCAAAACAGCGCAACAATGAAACCAATTATCGTAGAACAAGTGTTCTGGTTAAAACCAATTTTAACAGAAGTTAGGGGAGGTGTCAAGTGGGGGAACGTCGGTTTGGGGTATTGACATTACGCCTTAGACCCTTTATAATATTGTATTTGAGAAAAATTGCACAAAGTGTGCAGAACACGTTCTTAAGGCGAAAGGCAAGCCAGCAACGTCAAACGTTACCCCCAGAAGGCGCACTCTGGCCCACCGACGTCTGAGCAAAGAAGGCGCATTGTAGTTGAGGGGATTTTTTTGCCTGCTGGCCGGGGCAAATCAAAATCAGGGAAATGGGGAGGAAGGAGATGCGGGGAGTGGAAAGTATCGTCGGGGAACTTTTAGCCCTCGCAGGTGAGCGAGGGTATGTGCGAGCAGAGGAAGTGACTGAACGCTTACCTGCGAGGGATGATTTAACACTTTTGGCTGAAGTGTACGAACGTCTGGAGGAGGCTGGCGTTCACGTTGTGGAGGACGACAATGTCCCTACGCCAGCCGTACAGGGGGCCGTAGCCGATGCCGAACGCATGTTGATGGACCTCTCAGTTTTGAGCCCGGATGATACTGTTGGCCTTTATTTAATGGAAAGTTGCCACCACCCCATTCTAACCGCGCAACAGGAAGTCGAACTGGCTTCGCTCATGGAAGAGGGACGGGAAGCTGCCAAAGTGCTCGAGGAACGTGGAGATCAGTTGTCGGACGAGGAGCGGGCCAGGCTGGAGGAGACGGTAAAGCAGGGGCAGGAAGCTCGCAAACGCCTAATCGAGTGTAACTATCGTCTGGTGATTTCGATTGCCAAGAAGTACGAAGGGCGCGGCCTGCCATTGCTTGACCTTATTCAGGAAGGAAACATCGGCCTCATGCGGGCAGTGGACAAGTTCAACCACCACTTGGGCTACAAGTTCAGCACCTACGCTACGTGGTGGATTCGCCAAGCCATTACCCGGGCTATTGCCGACCAGAGCCGTACCATTCGCGTGCCTGTTCACATGACCGAGCGCATTGCCGAACTGGGGCGCGTGTCGCGCCGCCTCTCGCAACAACTCGGGCGCGAACCAACGGTTGAGGAAATCGCCGAGGCTATGGACCTTCCGCCGCAGAAAGTGCAACGCATGTTGAAGGTAGCCCAGCAGCCCCTCAGCTTGGAGATGCCTGTCGGCGAGGATGAGGACAGCAGCTTGGGCGATTTCGTGGAGGACGATCAAACGCTGGCGCCGGGTGAGTCGGCTGCCCAGCGCATGTTGCGCGAGGAACTGGAGCGTCTGCTGGCCTCCCTCGAACCCCGCGAAGTCCAGATTCTTCAGTTGCGGTACGGCTTGAAGGATGGGCGCAGCCTCACGTTGGAGCAGGTGGGCAAAAAGTACGGCCTGACCCGTGAGCGCATCCGCCAGATCGAAGTCCAGGCCCTTCGCAAGCTTCGCCATCCCAGTCGCAGCCGCCGCCTGAGGGATTATTTGTCTTAAAACTTTGTGCGAACGAACGGTGCGGCGTACTTGAGATGTGCGCCGCACCGTTTCTTTCCCTCAAACGACTGTAGTGCTCGACCCCACGGATTTATTTAAAAGTTCATTGCGGTCGAGTAGTGGGGATGTCCCACAAAGGGTACCAGAATTCCAACTCCGGCTCCACAGGCAACTCGCCACTCATTACGGCCTTTAAGCGCAACTCATAAGCGTGGTCTCGCTCCCTCTTGCCTGTGGGCACGAAGGGATAGTAGTGCCCGCGCTTGAAGTTGTAAATCCAGTACACTGTGCGGCCCCGGTCGTCCTGAAATTGGAAGACAGCCGCCAACAGCGCCTTTCCAAAGCCTTGTTCCTCCAGCGTACTGGTGACCAAGTGCATCGTCGTCACGAGGTCCTCGAAGTCCGGGTCGCGCAGAATGACCCAGTGATATCCGAACTCGTCCACCGCTAGCCCGACCTTTGTGTCGGTCTCCTTTCGGGCGATTTCCAAGAGTTGGCGCACTTCCTCGCGAATTTGCTCAAACTGGGCTGCCTCAAGACCTTTGAACGTCAACGCGGCCATGCCGGTAGGCTGTAAGTTCAGGGAAACCTGCATGGTCAAAAGCGCTGTGTTGATGGCAAACAAACGCTCACTTTTGCTCTCGACAGGAGCAACGCCCCGTCCTAGGATAGCGTTCACCAGGTCTCGAAGCTGGTCGAACATGGCTTACCGCACTCCGGCCATCTCGCGCTGCAACCGCTCCAAGTAAGCCAGTCGCTTCTCGAGGGGCGGGTGTGTGCTGACGAGCTCAGCAAACAGGCTCTGCACGCGGGGTGGCACGATGAAGAAGGCACTCAGTCCTTCCACCTCGCGCAAGTCCCGCTGCGGAATGCGCTGCATGGTGCCGCTAATTTTGATCAACGCGCTGGCCAGTGAACTGGGCGAACCGGTTAACAACGCGGCCCCTCGGTCGGCGGCATACTCGCGGTAGCGGGACAGCGCTCGAATGAGGAAGAAACTGATCAGCCAGACCAGCAGTGAAACGAGGAAGGCCACGAAAAAGCCCCCGCCATCACGTCGGCGCCGGTCCCCAAAGCCGCCAAACCAGAACCCCCAGCGCATAATGATTTGGGCCACCATAGCAAAGAAGCTGGCGATAGTCATCACCATCACATCCCGATTGCGGATGTGGGTGAGCTCATGAGCCAGCACTGCTTCCAGTTCCTTGAGGTTAAGCGTTTCGAGCAGCCCGCGCGTAACGGCCACGACACTGTTGCGCTGGTTGCGCCCGGTGGCAAAGGCGTTGGGCACGCGCGTGTCAATAATCGCCACCTTCGGCTTGGGCAAGTTGGCCTGCTGGGCCAGCCGCTCCACCAGCGCGTGCAGTTGCGGGGCTTCCTGCTGGGAGACAATCCGCGCTCCCGCTGACATGAGCACCAGCTTGTCGCTGAAGAAATATTGAGCGCCAAGCATCAGCATGGCGAACAAGAAGACCGAAAAGGCGTCGAAGCCGGCCGACAACATGGCAGCCACGAAGGCCAGATAGACAGCCGACAGCAGAAACATCGTTATAAACATGCGGATTTGTAAGCTGCGGTCAGTACCGTACCATTGCTGTTTCATGGTGCCTGCTCCTCACGTTCAGGTGTCACAGAATTGTGCCCTTAAAGGCCAGGTTGGCGGACTTAATTCAAGAGCATCAAACTGGAGAAAAAGCTTCGCATGACTCCACAATAGATTATACGCACACCTCAAAAATCAAGCCAACTTCATCGTGCTGCGATGTCGCTTGCTTCTGTAAGCGCCATGCAGGAGGAGTGCGCCGAGGCGATACCGCTTCTCGTCACACACGGAACACAACGGTGTTGCACCTCCACCTTGCGGACTTCGACAAAGTAGAGGGTATAAGCCGGACGACGCCCTAAAGCCCAGTAAGTAAAGATGTTCTGCAACCATGACAGAACAGCCCAGAGCCTGCTTTAGCGGGCGTTTCCATGGTAACCCTGGAGCTTCAGCTTTAAGCGAAGTATAAGCCTAAAATCAGCGCTGTGTGCTTTTCTCGAGCAAGAGGGTGATAGCATTGTCCGACGGTTGAATGCGTGCGGGCTTCAGGTGGGCGATGTCTGCGCCCTCGCGCAAGCGTTGTTCCGTGAAGCGAGCGAAACTTCCCGGAGCAAGGAGTGTGACTTTCAAGGGGCTGTATCCAAGCATCTTTTCGACGTGTTTGTAATCCGGGTTCATTGCCTTTAGCACGTCATCCAATTGTGCCCTAAACACATGGGGGCGAATTTGTGTGCCTTCGGGAAACTCAATGTAAAGGTGAAGCCATGTCCTTTGGCCTTCGAATTCCTTGCGGATACACCAATCCGTATACGGTGTGCCCACCTGAGAGAGGGCGCGCAGGAGCAACCGTTCGTCAATCAACCCGGCGAATCCGGAAAGATCAATGAAGGAACCGGAGCGTCCGACAAAGCGAAATTGAGGAAGGCGAATGCCCAACGCTTCGTTTTCCGTTGCCACGACTTCGACCAAGTCGTGGAGGCGGTAGCGTAATAGCGCGCCGCCGTAGAAACTGGTGACAACGACTTCGTACTTCTGCCCCTCTTCCACTTCGTCCATCAGGTATGTGCGGGAGGGTGTCTTCGAGTCCAAGCGCTCTGTCACCCAATCCTCATATGGGATGAACTCATAAAATGCTGTTTCCGGCAGGAAAGTGAGCGCTGTATGGTCCCAGGCTTCCATGGCAATAATGCCCACCTCAGTACATGCGTACACATCGTGAGGAACGACTCCCCAGTAGTGAGCAATCTGGTCACGGTAGACAAACGTGTCCGTTCCGCCGCACTGTAGTCCCTTCAAATCCCAAAGGTCTTTGGGCAAGATGAAACGACGGCCATCTCGCCGCGCCCGAACGATGGCACGGAGAATTCGCCACATCGCCCGTGGATTCAGCATCTTCTGATTGAACTCACCTGCCCATTGTCTCCGCTCGAACATTTCTCCCATGCGCACCAACACGATTGTCATCGCCCCCAAGAAGACGAGTCCATCCACCATCGCCCTGCGGAACAGGTAGGCTGTCCGCTCGTAAAAGTCCAGCTTCTCGGTCACATCGAGGGGAGGAATGAAGTGATAGTCGAACACTTCACTGCTGGCCCACAGTGAGACGCCGCTTAGGAAAGGACGAGGGGGCAAGTTGGATCCTACAGCGTCGCCCGGACGCAAGCGCACATCTCCTTTGTAACGAGCTGAACTGAGAATGCCTGCCGTCACAGCACAAACACCCAAGTGATTGTACATTTTCGCCGTGTAGGGAATCCACTTGGGCTTGCCACCCAGTCCCGACGTGCGGGCCCACTCCTTAATGGGACAGGCAAGAATGTCGCTAGGTTTGTCTTGCAGGTAAGGCTCGTAGTCCGCATATTCGGTGAGTGGCACGAGGTCGCGAAAGTTGTCTGCCGTCAGGTCGTCGAGTACTTCGCTGAAGAGGCAGCGCCAGAGGCGACTTTGTTTTCCCAACTCCAGTTGTTCTTGAAGCAAGCGGCGCTGGACTGCCATGAAACCGGCACGGTCCAAGTCCAGATACCCACAGTGCTGCTGCCACACCTTGTCGAACTCACCACGCCTAATTAGGTCACTGGTCTTCTTGGTGTATCTTCGCATGAGCCCAATTTCCTCCTCCTGAAAATGGAGGGCCCTACGAAGGGAAGGATGACGGCCGTTTGCTATACGTTTGCCATCCTGCCTTCAAACTTTCGCGCGTGGGAACCAGGAAAGGGGTTTCCCGGCGGTAAACGTTGTAATCGGGAAACACGCTAGGAAATATCCACACATCCTGCACCGTCACCAGGGCGAGTTCTAGCGTTGCCCACGTTGCAGCCAGGAACCACACTGTCGAGGCGGGAATGAGAAGTGAGGTTCCTGCCAGAAATAGCAGTATTCCCCAGAAGGCAGGGTGCCGACAAGTGGCATATGTGCCGCACCGAACGAGAGCAGAGGATGAGAGGTTGAGAAGGCGCTGTAACAAGGGGATTTCCACAAAGACAACGTAAATTGTAAAAAGAGCGCCTGTCAAGGCGAGAATTGCTCCTGTGAGTCGCACGGGAAAAGAGACGGGGAGAGGCGAAGCCATTCTTACCACCGCCCAAAACGCGGCGCCCAAGGAGAGCGCTGCCAGCAGGTTCACGCCTCCACGGACTCCTGCGCGTGTGCGGATTGCGCCGACGTCCACCACCAGAAAGCCCGTGAACCCGATTAGACTCAAAAGCAAGGCTTTCGTCATAACCGTTTGTCCTTTATCTGCTCTTTCGGACAAGGCATTTAAAACAAGGCAAGAGCAAGTTGATACTGGGGAACTTCTCTTCACTTCTGTTTCTACCCGTGCGGATGAAGGTATATTCTCTCCTTCTGTTTGCAAAGCGCCGCACAGATTTGTACAAGAATCTGTGTGGCCGAGTACCACTCCTCGGCCACAGTGAATTTTGGGCAAAACACCGACAGATGCCCTGTTGTACCGAACGCTATATCTTATACCAATTGCGTTCGGTAACGTCTCCTGCTCACAGAAGTCGTGCGGCGGCGCTATCCCGCCCATCCACCCAAAAGGGTGTAGGGGCGCAGCCAACGCTGCGCCCCAGGGG
>WFWG01000004.1 GCA_015491235.1 Ardenticatenaceae bacterium | reverse complement strand
GTGTACCCGCGGCTAGACGGAAAGACCCCGTGAACCTTTACTACAGCTTTGCACTGAACTTTGAACATGCTTGTGTAGGATAGGTGGGAGGCTTTGAAACCGGGACGCCAGTTCCGGTGGAGCCGACCTTGAAATACCACCCTGGCCATGTCTTGTCACTCACTCGTCGCCGTGGAGCCGGGACGAGGACAGTGGCTGGTGGGCAGTTTGACTGGGGCGGTCGCCTCCTAAAGGGTAACGGAGGCGCCCAAAGGTTCCCTCAGGCGGAATGGAAACCCGCCGAAGAGTGTAAGGGCAGAAGGGAGCTTGACTGCGAGACCCACAAGTCGAGCAGGGGCGAAAGCCGGGCCTAGTGATCCTACGGTACCGAGTGGAAGGGCCGTAGCTTATCGGATAAAAGCTACCCCGGGGATAACAGGCTAGTCTCGCCCAAGAGTTCACATCGACGGCGAGGCTCGGCACCTCGATGTCGGCTCGTCACATCCTGGGGCTGGAGCCGGTCCCAAGGGTTGGGCTGTTCGCCCATTAAAGTGGCACGCGAGCTGGGTTCAGAACGTCGTGAGACAGTTCGGTCTCTATCCGCTGCGGGCGTTGGTGGCTTGAGGGGGGCTGCCCCTAGTACGAGAGGACCGGGGTGGACCGACCTCTGGTGTACCAGTTGTCCCGCCAGGGGCACAGCTGGGTAGCCACGTCGGGCAGAGAGAACCGCTGAAAGCATCTAAGCGGGAAACTCGCCCCAAGATGAGGCCACCCACCTCCTTCGAGAGGGTAAGCGCGCTGGGAGACGACCAGTTCGATAGGCCGGTGGTGGAAGCGGGGTAACCCGTGCAGCCTACCGGTACTAACGCGCGAGGGCTTACGCGTTGCGTTCACGCAGGATCTCTGCTCCGCATTCATACTCACTTGGTAAGTTTTTTAACAACACTATAATCATCTCGGCTCTTGAAGAGCGAGGTTGGTGACTTTCGCGGTGGGGGTACACCCGGTCCCATCCCGAACCCGGCAGTTAAGCCCACCAGCGCCGATGGTACTGCGCGGGGGACCGCGTGGGAGAGTAGGTCGTTGCCAACCTCGCTCTTTTTGTTTTCCCGGAAAAACATAAAGGGGGCGGCGCACGGAAGGTGCACCGCCCCCTTTTTATTTAATGGTGCAAAATCTGGGACAGGAAAAGCTTGGTGCGCTCGTGTTTGGGGCTGGTGAAGAAGTGCTCCGGCGTCCCCTCTTCCACAATCACTCCCGCGTCCATGAACACGATGCGGTCGGCCACCTCGCGCGCAAAGCCCATCTCGTGCGTGACAACCAACATGGTCATGCCGGAGCGGGCTAACTCGCGCATCACGTCCAGCACTTCCTTTATCATCTCAGGGTCCAACGCCGACGTGGGCTCGTCAAAGAGCATGATCTTCGGCTGCATGGCCAGCGCCCGCGCAATGGCCACGCGCTGCTGCTGGCCGCCGGAGAGCTGGCCAGGATACTTGTGGGCCTGATCGGCAATGCCCACGCGCTCCAGCAACTCCATGGCCACCTGCTCGGCCTTCTCCCGTGGCCACTTGCGCACGAGCCGGGGCGCTAGGGTCACGTTTTCCAGCACGGTCATGTGGGGAAAGAGGTTGAACTGTTGGAAGACCATGCCCACTTCCCGCCGAATGGCCTCGATGTTGCGGATGTCGTGGGTTAACTCGATGCCGTCCACCACAATGCGCCCGGCGTCGTGCTTCTCCAAGTGGTTAATGCACCGCACCAGTGTGGACTTGCCCGACCCCGAAGGACCGATGATCACTACCACTTCCTGGCGCCTGACTTTTAGGTTGATTCCCCGCAGCGCCTCAAAATCACCAAAGCGCTTGCGCACATTTTCGAGAATAATGATGTAGTCACCAGCGTCCACACGCTGCACGTCTACGTCAGAACGGGTTGCTTCCTGCACAGCCATTGATTCCTCGCCTCCCTTCAACAAACCGCGTTACCGTGTTCCCAGACCCAAACGCGCCTCCAGACGCCTGCTTGCCGAGGACATGGCATAGGTGAACACCCAGTAGATGGCCGCGATAAACACAAACACTTCCCGCTGCAAGCCAATGAACTCGGGCTGGGCGATCACGCTCAAAGCGATACCCAGCAATTCCAGCAGGCCCACGATGGCCACCAGCGTGGTGTCCTTGAACAGGCCGATGAACTGCCCCACAATAGCGGGAATGACGGCTCGCAAGGCCTGGGGCAGGATAATGTACCGCATGGTCTGGTAATAGTTGAACCCCAGGGCATGAGCGGCCTCATACTGGCCGCGAGGCACACCTTGCAGGCCCCCGCGCACGTTCTCGGCCAGATAGGCAGCCGAAAAGAGGGTCATGCCCACCATTGCACGGATCAGGTTGTCAATGCGGAGGCCCTCAGGGAGAAAGAGGGGTAGAATAATGGCCGCTGTCCAGAGCACGGTGACCAAGGGCACCCCACGGATGGTTTCAATGTAAACGATAGAAAAGAGCTTGACCACCGGCAACTCACTCCGGCGCCCCAAGGCCAGCAACACCCCCAAAGGAAATGAGGCCACAATGGCCACGACGGCCAGCAGGATGGTCAACATCAACCCACCCCACCGGCTGGTCGGCACACTGGGGAGCGGTGGCCCTTCGCCGAACCCCTTTAGCAGGAAGACCACCACAAAGAACGAGAGCAACCACGCCCACACAAGGGGACGTTGAAGCCGAGTCCGCCCCATGCTCACGATGTGGCCGACAATGAAAACGACAAAAGAGGCCAACATGGGCCCTTTAACGTTCAGTGAAAGAGGGAGGACAGCAACAATCAATGCTAAGACGCCTGCCACGACAGTAGGCGCCAAGTTTCGTCCGCCCCACGCGCCCCAGCTCAATCCTCCCAGCGCCGCCACAATGCCAACAGCGAGCCACACTCGCCAGAGGGCTTCCGACGGATAGGGCCCCACGGCAAAGAGGCGCAGGTTGACAAGCACCACCTCCCACCGCGCGCCGTAGAGCACCCAATTGAAAATACCCCGTAAGACCACGAAGAGCACAGCACCCAGCACCACCGTGATGACGGCGTTGTACCAGGGGCTGAACAAGTTATCGCGCAACCATTCAAGCGCTCCCCGCGCAACACGGCCGGGTTGTTTTGTCTCCGCTGTTGCCGTCATGGGCTACCTCTCCACCAGCCGCACTCGTCGGTTGTACCAGTTCATGAAGAGGGACGTCGTCAGACTAAAGGTCAGATAAGCTAGCATCACCAGGGAAATCACCTCGAGCGAGCGGCCAGTCTGGTTCAAAATTGTGCCAGCCACGAAGAAGAGATCAGGATACCCGATGAAGACCGCTAAACTGGAGTTTTTAGTCAAATTCAGATACTGGCTGGTCAACGGCGGGATGATGATGCGCAACGCCTGGGGAAGAATGATATATCGCATCATCTGTACGTCACTCAGCCCCAGAGCCTTCGCCGCCTCCCGCTGGCCCTTGCTGATGGCCAGAATACCACCGCGCACGATTTCGGCAATGAAAGCGCCCGTGTAAACCACGAGTCCGAGGAAGAGCGCAGCGAACTCCGGCGTCATGCGGGTCCCACCGGTGAAATTAAGGCCCTTCAACGCCGGTCTGCTCAGCACGGCTGGCGTGCCGGGAGCCACAAACCAGCCTATCACCACGAAGGCCAACCACGTGACCAAGGCCGTAATGATCGGATACCCGGACTGTCCGGTACGCTCCTCGTACCGTGCCCGGTATCGGTAAGCAACAAGGGCTACAATAAGGCCCAAGACGACGAACCCCACCCACACCGAAAACCCCTCTTGCGGAACCAGCCAAGGAATGGCAACGCCTCGGTTGCTCAAGTAAACTGAGCCGGGCAACTGAATAGCTTGGCGTACCCGAGGGAACTTCAACATGACGGCGGTGTACCAGAAAAAGAGCTGGACGAGCAGAGGGGTATTGCGGATGATTTCAATGTAAGCCCCAACAATGGTGCGCAACAACCAGTTGGGTGAAAGCCTGGCAATGCCACTCAGAATGCCCAGAACCGTGGCGAAGAGGATACCAACTACGCTCACCTTCAGCGTGTTCAGCAGGCCGGCCACAAATGCTCGGCCATAGGTATCGTTCGACGTGTAGTCAATGAGCGACTCGCCAATGTCGAACCCGGCCCGCTCGCGCAGGAAATCGTAGCCGCCAGCCAGGCCACGGGCCCGTAATCCTTCCTGCACATTGTTGTAGAGATACGTAAACACCAGGACGACAACTACAAGAAACGCTATCTGTGCGATGACAGCAAGCACCCGTTCATCGCGCCAAAAAGGGGGACGAGCGTGCTCAGCTACTGGTACCGTGGCCATTGCTCCCTCTACCTCTTCTCCGCAAAGACTCCCGAGCCATGAAAGCCCCCTGCCGACACCACTTGACTTGTCGGCAGGGGGCTACACTATACTCTTTTGTTTAGCGGAACGGCGGCGAGTAGAGCAGTCCACCGCGCGTCCAAAGGTCGTTCAAGCCACGCGGGAGATTAAACGGCGTGTCGGGGCCCAAATTGCGCTCGTATATTTCACCGTAGTTGCCCATGTGCTTAATGATGCGGTACGCGAAGTCGTTAGTCAGCCCCAAATTCTTGCCCAACTCGCCCTCCAAGCCGAGGAAGCGCCGAATACCTGGATCCTCACTGTCCATGAAGTCGTCAATGTTTTGAGAAGTAATGCCGAATTCCTCAGCTTGAATGGTGGCGAAGACTGTCCACATGACTACATCGTGCCAGATGGGATCACCTTGCAGAACTGCAGGGCCCAGCGGTTCCTTGGAGAGTGTCTCCTCCAAAATGATGTGGGCGTCGGGGTCCTTGAGCAGAGACTTGCGAGCAACCAGACCAGACTTGTCGGTGGTCACCGCATCGCAGCGCCCCTCTTCATAGGCGCCGAAGGTGCCATCAGCCGTCTCGAAGACCACTGGCGTGTAGTCAATGCCTCGAGCGCGCATCTGGTCCGCCAGGTTGAGTTCGGTAGTAGTGCCCGTCGTCACACAAATCGCTGCCCCTTGGAGGTCTTCCAGCTTGGTGATGTTGTCTTCCTTGCGAACCATGATGCCCTGGCCGTCGTAGAAGGTGACCACGCCAAAGTCCAGGCCCACCGAAGTGTCACGGGTGAGGGTCCAGGTGGTGTTCCGAATGAGCACGTCCACCTCGCCCGTCTGAACAGCGGGGAAACGCTCCTTCGCCGTCAAAGGACGGAACTCAACCGCGTTGGGGTCATCAAAGATGGCTGCCGCCAGCGCACGACAGAAGTCAATGTCAAAGCCCGCGTAGTTGCCTTCCTGGTCAAGGTAGCCAAAGCCAGGCAGGTTAGCGTTTGCTCCACAAATGAGCTTACCACGCTGCCTGACGACTTCGAGCAAACTTCCCGCTTCCGGCTGCTCTTGCTTCGTCGGCACAGGAGTGGGCGCTGGTTGTTCGGTAACGGCCCCAGTCTCAGCAGTGGGAGCAGTCGTCGGGGTAGCCCCTCGAGCACAGGCTACGAGGAAAACAACGGATACGACTAACAGAAGTAAAGTAAACTTTTTCATCCTTTCTCCTCCTTTTAAACTTTGTTTGTACTCCCGATAAAAACAAAAGCATCACCTTGAGCAGCTCAGTTCCGGGGGGAACGTTATTGAGGGCTCAACACCCACCAACCGTCTTCCACCAGTATAACAGAAGTGTATTCCTCTTGTCAAAATGGGAAATTCTTCTCACAACTCCTTCTTCTTGACAACATACCCACGCTATGGTATAGTCTAGCTATAACCCCATGGGGGGGATAGGGTGTTCCTCGCGCGATGACTTAGGAGCGAAAGGGGCCTATGGCGACCAAATTTTTACAACAATTACAACAAGAGGAAACCTGTCGTGACGGGGAGAGGGTATCTGACGTCGGAATTGGGCTGGAGTTACAGCACCATCTGAATTGCATTGAGGGACATGTGCGGAGTATTGAGCACATGCTGGATGTGTAAGAAGATTGCAAGCAGTTGCTCGCTCGGATCGCCACGGTGAAGGCTGCTCTCAACCAGGTAGCGATCCAGCTCTTGGAAGGGCACATGGACGGACATGTGCGTTACAACCTATGTGGCCACGGGGGACGATGAGGTGTTGGAACACTTGGCGCAGGCTTTGGCCTTGGTGTTGAAGCGAGCGTAGGTTCGCCGGTGTAGACCTGAAAGGTTCCAGAAACCTTTGGAGTCTACATGGTGGGGAAGGAGGATCCAATATGGAATCCCGAGACGAAAGCGACAAGTGGTTGCTTATTGTCCATGCTATCTGCTGCAGCGGACTGCTCCTGACAATCCTTTTCCTCAGTAACGCGGCCTTTTTGCTGAGCTTTGTGCGCAGTAGGTTCTTTTGGGCTGAGGTTGCGTTTCTGCTGAGCGGCGCGGGGTTCTACCTGATCCGGCGCCGCCGGGTGTGTATGGCGCCACCGCCCGAGGAGCCATACGCTGCTGGTGACCGCCACACGTCCACCGCCAACCGCCGCCTTGCGAACTGACGCTGGCGGCGGTTGTCTTTTTCCGCTCCCGGTGAGGTGTTTATGATTGAGCAACTGCAGAACGTGAATGCAACGCCTACATTGCCCCAGACGCAGGTGCGGCCATCTGAACCAGCCGGTGTGCAACCGGCAGAGCAGGGAGAGCGCCTGCCCGTGACCGTCGGCGTAGCGCTCCTTTGGCTGCTCTTCTGGGTCGGGTTCATCATCTGGTGGGCGCTGATGTCCACCCTCTTCCGCCGCGGGGCCTATCCGGCCGCCGTCCTGGTGGCCTACGCGCTGCCCACGCTGTACACCCTGGCCGCCTTCATCGCCTCGCGCCGCCCGGGCCGGGCGGTCAAGCTGCTGCACTTCGGCACCTTCGCGGCTCTCAGCCTGGTCTTCGCTATCTGGCTGGCCGTGCTGGGCGCGGGACCTCCGCCGAGCGACGCCGGATCGTACCTGGGCATGGCCTTCATTGCCGCCGTGATGGGGCTGATGCAGTACCCAAAGGCCGGTCTGGCGCGCTACGAAGCGTACCGTTCGTCTCTCTTCATCGGCGGTGTCATCTTCATGCCCCTCTTCATCTACTTCGCCGCTTTGCTTCCCAACGTCCCGCACACCCCTGCCTTGGACAAGGTCTACCTTTTCCCCCTCGGCATGCTGGGCTTCTGGCTCTCCGCGGCCTGGCTGGCCCTGCGCGCGACGCAAGGGGAGCATGTCCCCGGACTGGAGGTGCGCCCTCTGTTGCCCTTCCGTCCCGACTTCATCCTGCCCGGCGGGGTGAACTACGTCAAGGGGACCATTCTGATGGGCGTGGGGTTGATGATCGCCATCCACCCCGAGCTGGGCATGCCGAAGTGGAACTGGTGGGGCTTCGTGCTGGCTTTCTGGGGCATCATCACCGTGATCCCGCTGCGCGGCATGTACAAGATGGTGAAGAGCCGCCGGCTGCGCATGCTGGGGCTGGGGGGCACCGGCTTCGGCCACGAATTGGTCAAAGGTCTCATCCTCTTCGTCGGCTTGCTGATCCTGCTCTACGGCTTTGTAAACGCCTTCTTCGGCACCGTGCCCTTCGAGACGCTGGGCGTGGAGCCGGCGTTCAACGCCTTTGCCAGCGGCACCCCGGCCGGTCAGGTGGTTGGCGTCGTCGCGCTGGTGCTGGCCTTCGTGATCCTGGTGCCCCTGCGCGGCTGGTACAAGACGCGGCTGCTGGAGGGGATCGAGACGAC
>WFWG01000003.1 GCA_015491235.1 Ardenticatenaceae bacterium | reverse complement strand
CACGTCAACCAGCCCGGCGACCCTTACGAACAGGAGGCCGACCGGGTGGCCGAACAGGTGATGCGCATGTCGGAGCCGACTCTGCAGCGCCAGGTGGACGAAGACGAAGAGGAAGAGGAGAAACTCCTGCAGGCCAAGCCCCTGGTGCAGCGGCAGGTCACCGGTGGCGCGGGCAGTAGCGAGGCTCCGCCCGTCGTCCACGAAGTGCTTCGCTCGCCGGGCCGGCCACTGGATCCGGAAACACGGGCCTTCTTCGAGCCGCGCTTCGGGTACGATTTCAGTCGGGTACGGGTGCACACGGACGCCCGCGCGGCTGAGTCGGCGCAAGCGGTAAACGCACAGGCCTACACTGTCGGCAGGGACATGGTCTTTGGAGTGGGACAGTACGCTCCTAAAACGGAGGCCGGCCGGCGACTGCTGGCGCACGAACTGACACATGTGGTTCAACAAGGAGGTTCGACGGAAAGCCAGACTCCCCCTTTCAGACAAAAAACCTCCTTACTCATCCGTCAATCGTCTGCTATGCCCTTGATCGCCCGCCTAAGCCCTCGTGACTGCGCCAGCGACTGCGCTAAGGAAGATGGCCGAACTCATGCCACAGGTAAATTCTCAATTACAGTTTACGCGGATAAAGAAGGTCCCTTTCTACTTCTCCCACTAACACATAAAGTAGGACACTCGTGGCTGCGGCTGGAAGATGACCGGGGCAGATATTGGACTTACGGATTCTGGCCTCAAACAGGGTATGACCCCTCCAACATTCGGGCTGATGTCCCGGGCTGTGTCCACCATCCTGACACATCTCACAAACCCACGGCTTCTCAAACATTTGAACTAACAGCCGCTCAATTCTCAGCGGCCTTCAAGATGGCGATTAATTTATGCAAATCTAAGCCAAAGTATAATCTCTTTGGTTTGCAATGCACTGAGTTCGTTAGGCGCGTCCTTGCTGCGGCTGGACAGGTTTCGTTTGGCGGTTTCGGGCTGATTTGGGAAAGCCCCAATGCCCTGGATAGCTGGATTCGCACCCACTCCTTAGTTCTTGGCACAAGCTTTACTGCGGCTACATCGGCACCAGGTCAGGCGGGAGCTGGGTCTTGGGGCCTGGATTTAACTTATCGCTACCAGTTTTATTCTCTCTTGGGCAAAAAACTGCGGCTTTATGGCCTGGGCCGGGGGGAAATCAGCGGGCCAGTGAAATCCCTCACTGCTGGCGCTGGACTCGAATTAAATCCACAAAAAGTCTGGCTGCCAGCCCTGTTTGTTGAAGGTGGCGGGATTTTGGGTGATTTAAGCCCAACGCAAGGCCGATCACGCTTCGGAGTCGGGGTTACAGGGGCCGCTGGACTAAGATTTAACATCGACGAACTGGGGTTCGTGGGCGTTGAATACAATGTCGTGAAAGACATTGTGAATAAAGACCCCGTATTACACCGACTAATGTTGACTGCTGGTATCCGGCTCTTTTAAACAAAGCGGCCACGAGCCGACAATTCGCAGCGTCTGGAAACCCGTCCGGACGCTACAGGCGACGTTACAATTGTCGAGAGGACGAATGAATGATGAAAACACAGGCGCACACGCAGAATAAAGCCATTTCATCTGTTTCAAGCATCCTCTTATGGAATCAGTCCTTGCAGCGCACGTGCGCCTGCGGCGGCACGCCGGGGCCGACGGGCGAGTGTGCCGAGTGCCGGCGCAAAAAGCGCTTGGGCGTCGCTGGCTCGTCGCTCCAACCCAAGTTGCACGTCAACCAGCCCGGCGACCCTTACGAACAGGAGGCCGACCGGGTGGCCGAACAGGTGATGCGCATGTCGGAGCCGACTCTGCAGCGCCAGGTGGACGAAGACGAAGAAGAAGAGGAGAAACTCCTGCAGGCCAAGCCCCTGGTGCAGCGGCAGGTCACCGGTGGCGCGGGCGGCAATGAGGCTCCGCCCGTCGTCCACGAAGTGCTTCGCTCGCCGGGCCGGCCACTGGATGCGGCGACGCGCCAGTTCATGGAGTCACGCTTTGGGCACAACTTTGGTCAGGTGCGCGTGCATTACGGGCCACTCGCTGCAGCATCAACTCAAGCTGTGCAAGCAGAAGCCTACACCGTAGGCTGGGATGTAGTTTTCGCTGCGGGGCGCTATCGCCCGGACACTCAGGAAGGTAAATATCTCCTCGCTCACGAACTTACCCACGCTCTCCAGCAACAGACAGGAGGTAAGAGTTGGGTTGCTCGGCGCGGACCGCTCCCCCGCCCTCCGGTACGCGCCTCAGTTCGTGTCGGGACACGGCCTGGGATTCGCTACGGGGTACCCCCTCGAAGCCTCGCCGATTTGGCTGAGGTGATGCGCCAGCGCAGCGATATTCTGGCAGCTGAAGAGACGATCGCAGTGCTCAGTCATGGGGGGTCGCCGCCCGATTTCATCACCGAGCACGAGCAGTTAGGTATGTGGGAGTGGGGTACTGCTCGCTACACGGTCCGCCACTTTCACATCCTCAGTGCCATCGAATACGACGTGATGCGTGCCACGACACAAGAGGATCTGATTCAAGTGCTCAGGTCGTTCATCCCTGAAGCGCTCCCTGAAGAACTCCGTTCGACACCTGTAGCTTTGCATCTTGATCCCCGCCTTTTCGGTGTGACTTTCCCCGAAAATTTTGATCCTGGTGGCGAGCAACGCCTGCGAGTGTTTTGGGAGGCCTTTGAGCGGCGCAATCGTCAACTTCAGACTGAGACCGAAGCCGCCAGGGAGGAAGAGCGCCGCCGGACTGTTAGAGCAGAGCCACAAGAGTGCATAGCCTCAGGGCCTACTCCTGACGTGGACGTTGACCTCGCCTATGGGTACTGCGACGAATATGGGTGCGAAATCGAACCGATTGCACAACAATTTGGACGATATCCCTGTCATGCTGACTTTGCCCGCTCACTCAGCGGTGTTTCGAGAGAGTTCCGTATCACAACACCCGACGGATTAAGTGCTGACTTTGATGCAATGGATTGGGGAGGCGCACTTTACGAGGTGAAGACCGGTTACCGGTGGGTCCCCTTCACGACGAACGATCAAGCGCGCCAAGCTGTGATAAGGCGCTTTGTGGAACAGTCTGAACATCAGATGGAGGTAGCCAAACGGTGTCACCGGACGCTTGATTGGTACTTTAACGACGAGCAAGCAGCGGACTTCTTCGACGGCCTGGTGCAGCCCCCAGTTCGCTACGTGCCCTTCGACTGCAACCAAGATAGTGACGACTGAGAGGAATTTCACCCATGACCACCTTCCCTCGTTCACCCAAACTAACCAAAGGCGCCATCGTCGCCCTGGATCCGCTGAACCCCGTCGCCAGCGTGATTATCTTCCAGTACAACCCGAAACAGCTCTCGCGCCAGTTGCAGGCCCGCACCGCCGGCCCGGAAGGTGCCCCCAACGAGGCGCTGCGCCTGGCCGGCCCGCCCACCGAAACCATCACCATCTCCGAACTGGAACTGGATGCGGCGGATCAACTGGAGAAGGGGAACGATGTCGCCACCAGCATGGGCATCTACCCCCAGCTCTCGGCACTGGAGATGCTGCTATATCCCAAAAGCGCGGCCGTGATCGCCAACACCGCGTTGTTGCTGGCCGGCACCATTGAAGTCATCCAGCCCGAAGCGCCGCTGACCCTCTTCATCTGGGGCGTCAAGCGGGTGCTGCCCGTGCGCATCACCGGCTTCACCATCAACGAAATCCAGTATGACCCGAACCTCAACCCAACGGTGGCCAGCCTGAACCTAACGATGAGTGTCCTGAGTTACAACGACTTTCCCGTCACCCATCCGGGCTATTACGTGTTCCTGACCCACCAGGTGGTCAAGGAGACGATGGCCGTCATCGGCAGCGGGACGAGGAATGCGTGACGAGTGAGGGGAGAACCATGTTCGACCACACCAGCCGGTATGCCCGCATCGAGACAGCGACTTTCAAAATGTCCGACGGTCGCACCGTCACCTACGTGCGCCGGCGCTTCCTGCCCCAGGGCGAGCGGCTGCCCCTGCTGGTCGAGGTGACTGTGACGGACGGCGACCGGCTCGACCTGATCACCGCCCGCACACTGGGAGATCCGGAGCAGTTCTGGCGCGTGGCCGACGCCAACAACGCCATGAACCCCTTCGACTTGACCGGCGAGCCCGGCGCCACGGTGCGCGTGCCCATCCCGCAGGTGGAACCATGAATGTGCTCGGCACTCACCTGACCATGCTTATTGGCCCGACGGTCCCCGTGCCAGCCCCGCCCCCATTTCTCGAGGCGCTGGACACCGTGACCGTCACCCACAGCGACGAGGGGCGCTCCGGGTTCCAAATGACCTTCCGCGCCGGCCGCCGCCGCAGCGACCTCCTGGACGACCCCCTGCTGTCCAGCCCGCTGCTGCGGCCCTTCAACCGCGTGGTCCTGGTGGTAACCTTCAACGCCATCCCGCAGGTGCTCATGGACGGCATGATCACCGACCAGCAATTTTCACCCAGCAACCAGCCCGGCGCCTCCACCCTGACCGTGACGGGCGAAGATGTCAGCATCATGATGGACCTGGAAGAGAAGTCCGTGGAGCACCCGGCCCAACCCGAGGCCGTTATCGCGCTGAAAATTATCGCCAGCTACGCCCAGTATGGGCTCATCCCGCTGGTCATTCCGCCGCCAACGATTGACATTCCGCTGCCCATCGAGCGCATTCCCGTGCAGCAGACCACGGACCTGGAGTACCTGCAACAGATGGCCGCGCGCTTCGGCTACGTTTTCTACGTTACGCCCGGGCCAGCCCCCCTCACCAACACCGCCTACTGGGGACCACCTGTCCGCGTTGGTGTGCCCCAAAAGGCCATCACCGTCAACATGGGGCCCCACACCAACGCCGAAATTGCCCACGCCCGTTACGACAGCCTGGCCACCACCTTCGTCACGGGGCGAGTACAGGATCGGCGCCTCAACGAGACCGTGCCGGTGCAGACCTTCGCCAGCACCCGCCCGCCCCTGGTGAGCCAGCCGGCTTGGGCCACCCAGCCGCAGGCGCGCACCCGCCAGTTCCGCCAGTCGGGTTTGGACACCGCGCAGGCCTTCGCGCGGGCCCAGGCCGAAACTGACGCCTCGACCGACCAGGTGGTGGAAATGACGGGCGAACTGGACGCTTCGCGCTACGGAGCCTTGCTGCAACCGCGCGCGCTGGTGGGCGTGCGCGGCGTGGGCTACTCCTACGACGGCTTATATTATGTAAAGCAGGTCACACACACCATTCGCAAGGGCACATACTCGCAACGTTTCACCCTCACCCGCGAGGGGGTGGGGGCCCTCTCTCCGGTGGTGATTCCATGAAACAGTTCTTCGGGAAATATCGCGGTAAAGTCGAAAACAACCTCGATCCCCAGCAGCAGGGGCGCATTCAGGTGAGCGTGCCAGCCGTGTTCGGCGAGGGTCGCCTGAGCTGGGCTATGCCCTGCGTTCCCTACGCCGGCCCGGGTGTTGGCTTTTTCGCCATTCCGCCTGTCGGTGCCAACGTCTGGGTGGAGTTCGAAGGCGGAGACCCGGATTATCCCATTTGGAGCGGCTGCTTCTGGGGCACAGGCGAGGTGCCCGCCACGCCAGCCGTCGAGCAGATGAAGGTGCTGAAGACGGACACGGCGACCATCACCATCAACGACCTGCCCGGCGTCGGCAGCATCAAAATCGAGACCGCCCTGGGGGCCAAAATCGAGATCAGCGCCCAGGGCATCGAGATCAACAACGGCATGGGCGGCGTCATCAAGCTCATGGGGCCCCAGGTCTCCGTCAACAACGGCGCCCTGGAGGTGATCTGATGCCCGGATTTCTGCTCCACGTGGGCGCCACCGTGATGTGCAGCCACGGCGGACAGGCCCAGCCCACGGCGCCTAACCCACGGGTGCGGGTGGGCGGCCAGCCAGTGGTCACCCAGGCCGCCCCGTACACCGTCGCCGGCTGCCCGTTCACGACACCGGCCGGCAACCCGCTGCCCTGCGTCACGGCCCAGTGGGTGGTAGGGGCCACACGTGTGTTTGTCGGCGGACAACCGGTGCTGCTCCAGGACAGCCAGGCCATCTGCACCCCCAACGGCACGCCGGTGAACGTGGTGGTCACACAGGTGCGGGTTCGAGGCATATAACCAGACCGGCAACCCGGCGTGATGAAGCCCGGGTTCCACGAGGTCCAGGAGGTGGAATCAATGAACCTTGCTCACCCGTTTCGGATTGACGGCCGGGGGCGCACAGCGGACGCCGGCCATGACGAGCACATTCGCCAGATGATCGAGCAGGTGCTCTTCACCTCGCCGGGGGAGCGCGTGAACCGGCCCACCTTCGGCACCGGTCTACAACAGCTCGTGTTCGCGCCCAACAGCAGCGAACTGGCCACCACTACCGAGTTCATGGTGCAGAGTGCCTTGCAGGAATGGTTGGGTGCCCGCGTTCAGGTGGAAGCAGTGAAGGTAGAAAGCCGGGAAGCCACTCTCGAAATCACGGTGCAGTACATTGTGCGGCGCACTCAGCAACGTCAGGTAACACAATTCTCGCGCGAGCTCTAACATGGGCCTCCAATATCGCTGTGAAAACGAAAAAAGGCGCCGGCTTCTGCCCGATGCCGCTATTCCGCTGAACGGCATTGACTACCTGGAGGTACTGGACAACGACGCGCCCGAGACAACGGCCCGCCAGCGCACGCTGCTGGTGCGCATGTTCAAGCCGTCCCCGTGGGATTTGAGCGCCGACAACGTCCAGATTTCCGGCGGCGTGCGCGTCACGGCTGTGAACGTGCTGTGGGTGCTGCGGGCCTCCGAGGCATCCGACGCCTTGGTCAGCCAGGGGATCATCACCGAAGCCGAGAAGGATTTCTTCCTGGCGCTGCCGGAACCGGACCACGTGCTGGTGGTGCGCACCGACAGCAACGGCGACTTTTCCACCTACGAACTGCGCCTGGTCCGGTCGGCCACCGACCCGGCCCCGCCGGACGGGTTCGACCCGGTGCTGTCGCGCGTGGCCTTCTCTTTCAAAGTCGAGTGCCCCAGCGAATTCGACTGCCTGACCGAGGAACTGTGTCCGCCAGAAGGGCTGGAAGCCCCCCTGATCGACTACCTGGCCAAGGACTACGCCAGCTTCCGCCGGTTGATGCTGGACCGCCTGGCCGTGATCATGCCCGACTGGCAGGAGCGCAGCCCGGCGGATGTGGGCATCGCGCTGGTCGAGGTGCTGGCCTACGTGGCCGATTACTTGAGCTATTACCAGGATGCGGTGGCCACCGAAGCCTACCTGGGCACGGCACGCCAGCGGATTTCCGTGCGGCGTCACGCGCGGCTGCTGGACTACGCCATGCACGACGGCTGCAACGCCCGCGCCTGGGTCCACGTGGAGGTGCAGGCCGACCTGACGCTGGCACGGGGAACACAGTTGCTCACTCGCGTGGCCGGACACGCTCGGCGCATTCGCCCCGCCTCGTCGGAGCACGCCCACGCCCTGGCACAACGCCCGCTGGTGTTCGAGACGATGCACGAAGCGACGCTGTTTGCGGATCATAACACGTTTGCATTTTACACCTGGGGCGACGAGGACTGCTGTCTGCCGACCGGTGCCACCCGCGCCACCCTGCACGGCCACTTCCCAAACCTGAAGCCCGGTGACGTGCTCATTTTCCTGGAGACACGGGGGCCAGAGAGCGGCCGGACAGCCGATGCCGACCCGGCCCATCGCCACGCCGTGCGCCTGACCACGGTGACGCCGGCCGAGGACCCGCTGGGCGGCCAGATCCTGGACCCTGGCAACACGGACCCGGTGCCGGTCACCGAGATCGAGTGGCACGCCGAGGACGCATTGCCCTTCCCGCTGTGCCTGAAGATGGTCGAGGTGCCACCCGAGGAGCGGACGCCGGGCGATCCCGCCGTGCAGCCCGTCAGCGTGGCGCTGGGCAACGTCGTTTTGGCCGATCATGGCCGAACCATTGCGGATGAAGAGTTGCCCCCTGTGCCCCCAGCAGGTCACTACCGGCCGCGCCTGAAGCACACGGATGTCACCCACTGCACCCGTTGCGGGCCGGACGACGAGGTGTTGCAGGACCGGCCGGCCAGCGCGCTGCTGGTGCAGGACCCGCGTCAGGCGTTGCCGGCGGTACAACTGCACGACGGTGACGAAAGGTGGAATCCCCAGCGCGATCTGCTGGCCAGCGACCGCTTCGCCACCGAGTTCGTGGCGGAGATGGACAACCAGGGACGGGCCAACTTGCGCTTTGGGGATGGTGTCTACGGCCACCGTCCCACCACGGGCACGGTGCTGACCGCCCGCTACCGTGTGGGAAACGGTCAGCGCGGCAACGTGGGCGCTGACACCCTCTACCACGTGGTCACCACCGACGACGGCGTTAAGGCCGTGCGCAACCCGCTGCCGGCCCAGGGCGGCACCGACCCGGAGGCGCTGGAGGAGGTGCGCCTCTACGCACCCCAGGCGTTTCGGACGCAGGAGCGGGCGGTCACCGAGGCGGACTACGCGGAAGTCGCTCGGCGTCACCCCGAGGTGCAGAAAGCCGTGGCCACCCGGCGCTGGACGGGAAGCTGGCACACCATGTTTCTCACCGTGGACCGCACGGGCGGCCAGCCGGTGGACGCCGACTTTGAGGCCGAACTCCGCGCCTTCCTGGAGCGCTTCCGCCTGGCCGGTCAGGACCTGGAAATTGACGGGCCGCGCTTCGTGGCCCTGGACATCGCCTTCACCGTGTGCGTGGAGCCGGGATACTTTCGCAGCCGCGTCAAAGAGGCGCTGCTGGAGACCTTCAGCAACCGGGAGTTCCCCGATGGCCGGCGGGGCTTCTTTCATCCCGACAACTTCACCTTCGGCCAGCCCGTGTACCTGAGCCGGATGATTGCGGCGGCCATGCAGGTGCCGGGCGTGCGCTGGGTGGACGTTGAAGTTGGGCCGACCAAACCCAACCGCTTCAAGCGCTGGGGACACCCCCAGCGCGACGAGGTGGAAAAGGGACAGATCGAGATGAGCCGGCTGGAGATCGCGCGGCTGGACAACGACCCCAGCCGGCCGGAGAACGGGAAGATCGAATTCTACATGGAGGGCGGCCTGTAAGGAGAGCGTCGGACAATGAGCAAGACCGCGAAACCTGCTGAACTGAACACCTGCGACTGCTGTGAAACGGGAGTGGAGGAGTCGGTCCACGAAAACCGGCCCGGCCTGCCCAACCTGAACTACCGTATCGGCACGCACGGCACGTTCCTGCGGCGCATGTTGGCGCAGTTGGCCTGCCAGGAAATCCCGGACGGGGAGAACCGGGGCCGGCGCCCCCTGGCCGCCCTCACCACCCGGTCCACAGCGGACCCGGCCATCGCCTTGCTGGACGCCTGGGCCACGGTAGCCGACGTGCTCACCTTCTACCAGGAGCGCATCGCCAACGAAGGCTTCCTGCGCACGGCCACCGAGCGGCGCTCGGTGCTGGAGCTGGCGCGCGCCATCGGCTATGACCTCAACCCGGGCGTGGCGGCCAGCACGTACCTGGCCTTCACGGTGGACGAGAGCGACAGCACGCCGGACACCGCCATCATTCCAGCCGGCACCCAGGTGCAGAGTATCCCGGCCAAGGAGGGCGAACTGCCCCAGACCTTCGAGACCGCGGAAACGTTCGAGGCACGGGCGGCGTGGAACGTCCTCTTGCCCCAACAGACCGTCCCCCACCCCATCGCGGTGGGCACGAAACACCTGTACCTCAAGGGGATAAACCTGCAACTGGCTCCCGGTGACGCCATCCTGATCGTGGGCCCGGAGCGCGAAGGTGACCCGAGCAACGAGAACTGGGACGTGCGACAGCTCAAAGTCGTCGAAGAATTTCCGGAGGCCAACTACACGCTCGTAACCTGGGATGAAGGCCTGGGTTGGCGGCGATTCGGCCGGCAGGTGACGCCAGCCGCTGAGGCCACGGCCCACGTCTACGTCT
>WFWG01000002.1 GCA_015491235.1 Ardenticatenaceae bacterium | reverse complement strand
GGGTGAAGAGATTTTGACGAAAAACAGGCTGGCGGTTAGAGTTAGACCGCCAGCCTGTTTTTTTGAATTTGAATATGCTCTCCTTTCGTGGGCGACTGTTACTTGATAAAGGCGAACAACTCGCCTCCACAAGTGCCACATGTCCCTCGCACGGCTGTATGCCCCGTGCGGGTTGCTAGGTGGCGAGCATGTTCGATGGGCTGGCGCTGGTGGCAAACGGGACAGTATGCTTTCACTATCTCTTCCCTTTCCCCTTTCGTTGGCTCTTGTTGCCCTTGTTTTTCCAAGTTATCCGCAGGCGGAGAAAGTGGCGTTGGCAAAGCTTGTCCCTCGCCGTCCTCCTCGACTATCTCCCCGTCCACAACTTCCACCTGCCGCACGAACGCCGACGAACTCAAAGGCCACGCGCGCTCACCCAGGAGACGGGTCTGTTCCCACACGCGGGCAATCACGGCACCGGTTACCAAGGGCGGACGCTCCCTCTCTGTTCGCCATTGACGCCGGCCTCCTTGTCCAAGATACCAGTAGATACCCCAACCCAGCGCAAACCCGACCACAAGGCCACCGATCGCATACGTCAGCATGATGTTTGGCCCCCATTTCCTTGCCGCTTGTTTTGCATCTTCTCAATGGCTGCTTTCTCCTCTCTTATCATAAAAGGGGGAGCCTGTCAATAGCCTTCTGGCCCCATTTTCAGGGCTTTCCGGTTTTCTCACCACGGATTTCCAGATTTCACGAATATAGTTTGCTCGGGTCAGTCTCTTCACAATTAGCCTTGTTGGACAGGTTAATCCGTCTTTCACGAATGGGGCTAAAAGGCTATTGTCCACGGCTTCCAAACAGGGTATGCTGTAAATGAACAGACAACTTAGGAGCGTGGGAGGCACGCATCTGGGGCTTTGGATTTGACATGTTGGGCGAATTTGACTATAGTTCTATGCACTACTAACCCTGCCTTTTGACATGAGGTGATCCCGTTGAAAACGAAGGAGGGCGAGGGGATTTCAAAAGTTTGAACACTTTTAGTTGGCTGATTTGAATACCTTTACAACTGGAACCGACCAAGGGAACATCCCACGGTCGGTTCCTGCGTTTAAGAAACCGAACATTCTTTACCCGCACGTCGTCGTTACCCCCAACGCTCCCACGCGGTGGGGGTTTTTTGTTACAGGGCACCCGCAATTCCAGGCAGGAGTTCGGGGCGTTCTCGTACAGAGAAGTCGTGGACGACAAAAGATGTACTGTAGGGAGGTCGGATATTATGACACAACCGTCAGGCAGTACCACTCAACCAGCAGCGGATCTGCTCGAGAAGATCCGGGCACTTCAGGACCAACAGGCGTTTCGTGACCAACATTGGGAGGGCACGTTCGCCGAGTACCTGGAAATCGTGCGCCAGCGCCCCCAGGTGGCCCGGACCGCGTTCCAACGCATCTACGACATGATCCTCTCTTACGGTTACGAGACATACGAGCAGAACCGCGAAACCATCATCCACTATAAATTCTTCGACGACCCCATTGATAACGGCAAGGACGCCGTCTACGGCATTGACAAGCACCTCATGGAGCTGGTGGATTTCTTCCACAGCGCGGCCCGGCGCTACGGAACGGAGCGCCGCGTGCTCCTGCTCCACGGGCCAGTCGGCTCGGCCAAGAGCACGCTGGTGCGGCTCCTCAAGAAGGGCCTGGAACACTACTCCCGCACTGAAGAGGGTGCCCTCTACACCTTCCGCTGGGTGACGGAGGAGGAGAGTTTCGACTGCCCCATGCACGAAGAGCCCCTGCACCTGATTCCGCCCGAGTGGCGCGATGTCATCCTGGAGGAAATCAACGCCGGGCTGCCTGAACACCGCAAAATCGTCATCGAAGGTGACCTGTGCCCCGCGTGTCGCTTCATGTACAACCAGCTCATGATGCGCTACCAGGGCGACTGGACCAAGATGATCGAGCACGTGCGGGTCAAGCGCCTCATCCTCAGCGAGAAGGATCGCGTGGGCATCGGCACCTTCCAGCCCAAGGACGAGAAGAACCAGGACTCCACTGAACTTACCGGCGACATCAACTACCGCAAGATCGCCATCTACGGCTCGGACAGTGACCCGCGCGCCTTCAACTTCGACGGCGAGTTCAACATCGCCAACCGGGGCATCATCGAGTTCATCGAGGTCCTAAAGCTGGACGTGGCGTTCCTCTACGATTTGCTCACCGCATCGCAGGAACACAAAATCAAGCCCAAGAAATTCGCCCAAACGGACATTGACGAGGTCATCATTGGGCACAGCGTGGCGGGCCACACGCCGATTCTCTACCGGTATAACGGTGTGCCGGCGTGGGCAACGATGGAGGAACTGTACGAGCGTTTTCAGCACGACACCACCGGCCTTGAAGTCTTGGCCCACGATTTCGAGTCCGGTGAAACTCGTTGGACGCCCGTAAAGTCCCTTTTCCGCCACCGCTTTACCGGGCCACTGCTGACAACCTCCCAAAAATGGGGGGTGGTGGAAACCACGCCCAACCACTCCATCTACGACCGGAATGGCCGCACGTTTTATCCAGAAGAGCGCCACGAGGTCATGGCTGTCCGTAAGCTAGACGAACCTCTTGTCGAAGCGCCCTTCCCACCCATTTTGGACCTGGTAGCCGAAGTTGAAGCCCTTGTCGGCCCGGAAGTTCGTGAAGTGATCGGCGGGGGACCAATGACCCGACCGGCACAACCCGGTTGGGCACGCCTTGCACTCCCACGGCACGCCACCCAAGTCCGCGCCGTGTACGAGGCAACGGTTGACACCGAGGCGCTTAAGGACCTTATCACTGTCCTGGTGTGGTACGCCACCGAAGGTCACCTCAACGGGCGAAATGGCGGCCTTGTCATCAGTCACGCGGACCCGGAGGAGTTGGAGCGCGTGCGCCTCGCCTACACCCGTATCACAACCGGACGAGGATACATTGACAAGGGCGCGAAAACCGATTCGGCCTGGCGCCTCTACCTGGGGTCGGAGGCCATTGCCGCGCTGGCCCGCCACTACTGCGGCGAACATGCCCGCAACAAGCGGCTCCCCGATTTCATCTTCTGGCTGCCTGCCGAATTCCAGCAACATGCCTTCGAGGAGTTAATGCGCACCGACGGCTCCCGTTCGCTGTCACGACGCCTGGCCGCGGTGGCCTCTGACGAGTACCGGGAACGGTTCTTTGAGTTCAAGACCGTCTCCCCCATGCTGGCCGCCCAAGTGGGCACACTGGCAACCCTGTTGGGATACGATTACAGCGTCTACGACCACCGACGCCCGGACCGTCAACCGGCTTACCGCATTCGCTTCGTTTCCGGTGAGGGCAAACGGGGTGGCCGCCAGTACCGTTTCCAGGCTCGCCTGCACCGGCGAGAAGTCGCGAACGAATGGGTCTACGACATCGAGTGTGAGGGGCTTCACAACTTCGTGTGTGGGGTGGGGAACATCGTCTGTCACAACACAAACGAGCCCGAATACCGTCGGCTCCAGTCCAACGAGTACATGGAGGCGCTGCGGGACCGCACGGTCAAAATTGACATCCCGTACATCACGCGCCTCTCGGACGAGATTCGCATCTACGAGAAGGACTTCGCTCAGGAGCGCATCGCCGGCAAGCATATCGCCCCCCACACCATCGAGATTGCGGCCATGTGGGCCGTCCTCACGCGCCTCGAGGAGCCCAAACATGCTGGCCTGACCCTCATGCAGAAGCTCAAGCTCTACGATGGCAAGGCCATCCGGGGCTTCACCGAGGACAGCATCCGCGAGCTGCGTGAAGCCGCCCCTCGCGAGGGCATGGAGGGCATCTCGCCACGCTACATTCAGGACAAGATCTCCAACGCGCTGGTGGACCCCAAGTACCGCCGGCCGCCCGAGGAGTGCGACCCGCGCTACCCCGAGGGGTGCGTCAACCCCTTCATGGTGCTGGCCGAGTTGGAGGAGGGCCTGCAACATCACTCCCTCATCAACAGCGAGGAGCAGCGCCAGCGCTACCGCGAGCTGCTGGCCCTCGTGCGCGAGGAGTACGACGAAATCGTCAAGAACGAGGTGCAGCGGGCCATCACGGCCGACAAGGACGCCATCCAACGCCTCTTCGCCAATTACATTGACAACGTGAAGGCCTACGTGCAGCGCGAGAAAGTGCGCAACCCCTTCACCGGCGAGGACGAGGAGCCCAACGAGCAACTGATGCGGTCCATCGAGGAGAAGATCAACATCCCCGAGAGCCGCAAGGACGACTTCCGGCGCGAGATCATGAACTACATCGCGGCCCTGGCGCTGGAGGGCAAGAAGTTCGACTACACGTCCAACCCCCGCCTCCAGCGGGCGCTGGAGTTGAAGCTCTTCGAGGACCAAAAGGATTCCATCAAGTTGACCAGCTTGGTCAGCAGCGTCATTGACCGGGAGACGCAGGAGAAAATTGACATCGTCAAGAGCCGACTCATCAACGAGTACGGCTACTGCGAAGTGTGCGCGACCGACGTGCTGAACTACGTGGCCAGCATTTTCGCCCGCGGCGACACGAAGCGGGCGGCTTAACGCGAGACGTGTTCCGAAAGCAGGTGGACAGCGGGACACCGTCGTCTCCGCCGTTGGTGTGCCCCGCCGTCCACCTTTTTCAAAGGGGGCCATGATGGACGTTGGGAGCCGTATCGAACGGGACAACCGACGATTCAAAGAGATCGCCCGGGGCCACATCAAGAAGCACTTGCGCCACTACATTTCGCGGGGCGAGTTGATTGGCCGACGGGGACGTCACCTCGTCAGCATTCCCATCCCCCAAATTGAGATTCCTCAGTTTCGCTTCGGCCAGAAACAGCGCGGGGGGGTGGGCCAGGG
>WFWG01000001.1 GCA_015491235.1 Ardenticatenaceae bacterium | reverse complement strand
GGGTTGGCCGCCTTGACGGCCGGGTAGACGGCCTTGAGGATGTCGGCATAATGGCCACCGCCGTAGTACGGTTCGTTCAAGTCGCCCAAGCATCCAAACGGCCAATCAGTACCGGCAATTTGCCAGGCCACGTCGGGCTCGTTCCAGATTTCCCAGTAGCGCACATTGTAGGGGGGCGCGCTGTAGCGGCGCACGGCCGCGGCCACGAAGGCCGCAAAGTCGTCCAGCGCTTCGTCCTTGATGGGGCCACAGCGATAGCCGGGTACCTTCTGGGCCCAGTCGGGGGTGCCGTGTACAATAAGCGTCACATTCTGCTCTCGTGCCCCCAGCTCGAGAAGAGCATTCTCAAGAGTTGCCACCTGTCCCCACTCGTAGACTCCCTGTTGCCGTTCTATGGCTGCCCAAGAAAGTCCGTGAATTCGCACCCACCCTGGCCTTAGTTCTTCTGTGCGCGTGATCACCTGAGAAACAGCATGAGCAGAAATCTCCACGCCGAAGATAGTGGGTGGCTTTGGATAATTACGAAACACCAGCGGCATGTAGGCTCGCGCCCCTTGAGCGGCCCCTGTGGAGTGGAGCATTCCCTGTTGACTTTCAGCACTGGTTGCACCAGATGCCCCTGAGACTACAATTGTCAGAACCCAAATAGCAATCCAAGCACACAAAAGGGGGACAATCCCCAGTTGGAGAGGCTTTCTGTTTGCCACCTTATTGCCCCTTCATGTGATCAATCCCTAATACCGCACCCGCCGCCCTTAGCCACGAACACCACCTCTCCGCACAAAAGCATAGCTCCGCCCTTGGAGAGGCCATCGCGGGCCTTTCCAGCGTGTGCCACCCAGTTTTGCAGCCCCCCGGAGCAGTGGCTACGACGGAAGGGCTGTTGTGCAAGAGGACCGGTGCCGTTGACAACGACGGCTATTGACCGTCAGGCGGCAGCTCCTCCTGACGTTCATCCGGCCGCCACCCCTTGATCCATCGCCCGCGCCCCCGCGTGCGGCGGGGTGGACGGGAACGGGAGGGAAATTGCGACGGCGCTCCCGGGCGGGAAGCGGGCTCCAAGTGGGCCACGGGCACGTCGGCCCGGTTCGCTCGCCCCAAGAAGTCCAACAGCACCCGCACCCGGTCTGGGGCATGCAGGTATCCCTCAAAGACAGCCTCCAACCCTTGGAAAGGACCAGCCACAAAGCGAACCCGCTCGCCAGGGCGAAAACGATGGGGGCGCAATCCCCCTTCCGCGTCCAAACGCTCCACCTGCTGTCGAATGTAGGCAATAGCCTCCGCCGGCACGACGGCCGGCCGCCCCCCGAAGCCCACCACGCGGTGAACGCCGGGCGTCCACACCACGGTGGTGATGGAGACCTGCTCCCAGTCAGCGCGCACAAAGAGATAACCGGGGAAGAGGGGTTCCGTCCGATAGCCCCGGCGGGGTTTCCAGGAGCGCACTTGGGGGAAGAAGACTTCCAGCCCTTTCTCCCGCAAGAGGCGTGCTGCCCGGTATTCAGCGTTTGGTTTGGTGTGCACGGCGTACCAACAGCGCATCTTCACACGCCTGGCACCTCCAGGACCTCACGCCTCGGAGGGCTGGGGGATGCCGGCCTCTTGCTCCTGCATCGCCGTCTCCTGGACGTTGAGGCCGCGCAGATACTCGGCCACGAAGACGCCCGCCACGCCCAACATACCTCCCAGCACGCCGGCCAACAGAGTGTTCAAGAGCGGTTTTGGGCTAACGGGTTCCTCCGGCACAGCGGCCAAACTGGCCACTTTGAAAGTGCCGGCCGGCAGTTGGGTCGCTAAGCGAGCCTCTTCCAGCTTCTGGGCTACAGCTTCATAGGTCTGGCGAGCTAATTCTACTTGTTCCTCCAGTTTTCTTTTCTCCGCTTCCACAGCCTGAATGCGCTGTTGAAGCGCTAAAATCTCAGCGTTCAGACCCTCCAGTTCGCTCTCCAATGCTTGAGATTTGGCGTCAATGGTCACCAGTAGCTGATCGAGGAAGCGCGTCAACTCCCCAGTTGTGCGCTGGCGCTCCACTTCTGCTGGGTTTAGTTGAAGTTGAATACTGGTACCACCCGCGTTGAACACCTGTACCTGGAGAAAGAGCCCCGTCAATTCGTCGCCCAAGTAAACAGGTGCGTTTGGCGGTTGGGCAGCCACCAGATCTCGCAATCCCTGCACGTCCTTAGCAATAATCGCCAGTTGTCGTCGCCTTGCCAGCCGTTGGTTATACGCCTGGCGCACGTCGCCCAGGCGAGCGTTGAGCACACTCAGCTCATTGCGTCCCTGAAACTCCACCAGTGCCTGTTCGGCTGTTTCCCGTCGGGCCGCCGCATCCGCCAGTTGTTGCTCCAAGGCAGTCACCTGTTGGGTGCTCTCGCCGTAAATGCGGTTGGCATGTTCCACGAAGAGCTCAGCCCACGCGTTGGCTGCCTGGGCAGCCCAGGCGGGGTCAGGACTGCTCACGCGCAATTCCACCAAGCCAGGATCACTGCCAGACTTGGCCGATACGCTTCCTTTTAATTGGGCCAAAGTAAAATCTGGCCACGGTGCCGGCACTCGCGCCAGCACGGCCTGTAACACGTCATCCGACATAGCAAGTTGGGGGAGGGATTTTTGAGCTATTTCCGCTCGTGGCTCACCAGTTTCAGGGTCCAACCGCACTACGTAGATCGGTTGAGCCACTGTGGCGAGCGCGGTGGCCTCGTAAGTGGGGGTAAGCACGAAGAGACTCACCAGGGCAGCGGCCAGGGCAGCCAACACGGCGGCTCCCACAGGCCAGTACCAGAAGCGCAACAAGAGAAGTACGTACTGACGAAGGTCGATTTCGTCCTCGTATGGCGACCATT